>NZ_JAZKRY010000045.1:0-24551 GCF_036626355.1 Halolamina sp.
CGACCGGATCGTCGTACGACGAATTCAACGAAACCTGATGCCAGTCGTTTTCGTCGGTCTGTTTGATTTCGACACTACCAGTCTCACCGATCGGTGATGACGACGACCCGCCGATTGCCGCCTCCATGTCTAGCAGTCCGTTCCCCTGGTCGTTTTCGGCCAATCCGATGTCCTCCGCAGTGTCGGCTAGCGTCTGGCGCGCTTCAGTGTTCGAGTACCCGTTCGCCATCAGCACTCCTGCCGCACCGCTCACGTGCGGACAGGCCATCGACGTCCCTGAGTACGTCGCGGTGCCACCCGGAACCGTCGAGAGAATCGACACGCCAGGTGCCGCGATATCGATTTCGGGACCGGTGCTCGAGAACGACGCGAGGCCGTCGTTGCTGTCGGTCGCACTCACGGCGATGGTCGAGTCGTACTTCGCGGGATACATGACACAGTCACTACAGGGACCGCTGTTCCCTGCCGCTGCGACGACGAGTGTCCCGTTGTCGGCTGCGTACTGGCAGGCGTCCTGAAGTGTAGACGAACTGGACCCGCCACCGATACTCATACTCGCGACATCCCACCCCTGGTCAGTCGCATGGTTGATACCGGCGGCAATATCGGAATACGAGCCGTAGCCGTCGCAGCCCAGAACCTTGAGCGCATGGAGCGTCGCCTCAGTGCTGACACCGACGACGTCACTGCTGTTGTTCACCGCGTTCGCGATACCGGCACAGTGTGTTCCATGGCCGTTGTCGTCGTCCCACGACTGGTGACACGAGTTACTGGTACACCCCGAATCGCACGCGACGAACGATTTCCCACTGCCGAGGTTAGCCTCCAGATCTGCGTGATCGCTGTCGATACCTGTATCCAGTATCGCGATATCTGCACCAGCACCCGTGTATCCGTCGTTGTGAACGACGTCCGCGTCTACCCGGTCGACGCCCCACGGAACGGTTTCACCGATCGCTTGCATCTGGTCGTCGGCCTCGACGTATCTAACATCCGGTCGATTCTGCAGGTTCGCTCGGGCCGCTTCGGGAAACCTCCCGACAACTGCCTTCCCAATACTCCCGAAGTCGAGGCGCCGATGAACAGTGTCCGCTTTGTTCTCCGCTTTGGCCGCGGCTTCTTCGGTACCGGTCCCGATAATGTACTCGCCGTTCCCCGAGCCAGTATTGTTCCCCTTTGCAACGACCTTCCCGCTTACCCCGAGCGAAACAGCGCCTGTCGCGACGTGTTTCAGCACCCCACGTCGATTTAGTACGCCACTAACCTGTTCTGGCATGCACCAGACTCAACGAACAAGAGGGTGATAAATGCCCGGATTCAGAATCGGTAATCGTCCAGTAGTAATCGCGTAATATCGATATTTCTCTCATAATACTATAAAATCAATGAATAATTAATGTATTAATGCGTTATTAAGTTCGACGTTTCATATTCAGATCTCTACGTTTGTCTCCCGATTCGTCGCCATCGCGAAACACACGTTTTTTTTTCGACTGTCTGTTCAAACACTTCGCGTTCCTCTTCCTCAGCAGAGGCTGGCTCCGGCCGGGGTCTCTTCGGGGAGATCCCGTCCTCGTGCATGAGTCTGCGGACGTGCCGGTGGGAGACTGCAACGTCGAATGTCTCGATAAGGTACTGTTGAGCGGGCGAAGTACTCCATGCTGGCGCATCGTAGCCAGCTTCTTCGGGTAGATTGTGGAGCACAGCGGCGAACTGGTCGTCACTGAGTTCAGACGGCCGGCCCGGTCTCGTCCGCGAGGGGTGCGGACTCGACCGTTCGTCAGATCGGAGATTTTGCTCCCTTCCTCGGTCACGTCGGGACTTCGTATCCGGAGTGTCGAGAGTTCCAGCCGACGGTATAAGAAGATATCCTCCGGACCCGGTTAGGGACTGCTGGGCTCGTCGGCGCCGCGTTGCTGGCGCTCGTCGAACTCCTCCCCGAGATACACGCCCACGACCCCGCCAACCAGCGAGAGCACGACGGTGTAGGTGAGCAGGAACACGACGATCAGAATCGCGACGACGATGACGCTGTCAGCGACGCCGTGGGCGAACCCCGGGATGACGGCGACGGCACCCGCGACGAGGACGAGCAGCACGAACAGCGGTACCGAGGCGAAGACGCCGGAGAGCAGGCCAATCCGCGCGCCGCCCCGGCGTTCGAGAAAGCCGGCGACACCCCCACCGAGCAACGGCGAGAAGGGGATGAACGATAGCACGACGGTCACGACCGCGCCCGCGAGGGCGTTGATGGCGCTGTTGTCGGTAGCCATGACCGGGGGTTCGGTCGAACGGCTTCAAAAGTTATCGGCCGGAAGCGGTGTCTGCGGTTGCCTTGGCCGCCCGCTTTATATAAGAGCCTACCCACTGTTGTACTGATGGTATACAAGAAGATCACACTCATCGGTTCGAGCACAGAGAGTTTCGACGCGGCCGCCGACGACGCAGTTCAGCGCGCCGAGGACACCCTGGATAACGTCAAATGGGCGGAAGTTCAGGAGTTCGGCCTCGAACTCGCGGGCGAGACACGGGAGTACCAGGCGGAGCTCGAAGTCGCCTTCGAACTCAAAGACTGACCGGTCGCTGATACTGCCGGACAGAACGATGCAACCATCGCTCGCCGTGAATCGGCCGTCACCTCGTGTGATGGCCAGAGACTGGTGAGCAAGTCTGTATTGAGTTCTATCCAGCAGTACGAGGACCGACCGCACGTCGGAGGTCGACTCCGGCGGTTTGGGCGTCGGATAACCGCTTTCGACGTGGGGCCCGCTTCCGACGTATTCTTGCCCACGCACCGACTTTTACCGGCCACCTGATGGTTCGTCTGCTTCATTACTCCGATATGGAGAACATCTACGACGATGCGGAGCGCGCGGGACGGTTCGCAGGACGGCTGCGCGAACTCGACGGCGAGGACGCGCTACTGCTCGGCACGGGCGACAACACTGCGCCGGGCGTCGTCTCGCTGGCCGCCCGCGGGCGGCAGGCGCTCGATTTCTTCTCAGCGGTTGGCGCGACCGCCGAAACGTTCGGCAACCACGATTTCGACTACGGCCCCGACGAGGCTCGTGCACTCGTCGCCGAAAGCGAGACAACATGGGTCGGTGCCAACGTGCGCGACGAGGATGGAAACCTGTTCGCGGCTGCCGAGGGAGCGGTGCCGTGGACGATTGAGGAGGTCGACGGCGAGCGCGTCGGCCTCTTCGGGCTCACGGACCCCACGACCGACTCCATCAACCCGCAGGCGGCGCCGCTCAGCTTCAGTGACCCCTACGAAGCCGCCGAGTGCGCGACCGCGGAGCTCCGAGAGGCGGGTGTAGACTACGTCGTCGCGCTTTCGCACCTCGGCGGCGGCGACGACGAACTCGCCCGCCGGGTCGACGTGGAGGTGGTGCTGGGCGGTCACGTCCATAGTGTCCGCACCAACTACATCGATGGGACGCTCTGCACCCGGCCGGGGGTCAACGGCCACCAGTTCATCGAGGTGACCCTCGTCGACGACGAGGTAACCGCGCGGGTTGTGGACCCGAGCGAGGGGCCGCTCGACGAGGCGCTGGCCAGTGCGCTCCAGCGCCGTCGCGAGTCCGCAGGGCTGAACGAGGTGGTCGCTCGGGCTGACAGGCCGTTCAAGCGCACCGAGGAGACGGCGTTCGGCGGCGAGTCACGCATCGGGAACTTCGTTGCCGACGCCTACCGCGCGGTCGGTGACGCCGACGTCGGGCTCCAGAACGGCGGCGGCATCCGCGAGGGACCGGCGCTCTCGGGTGCGGTGACGCTCGCCGATCTCGTGAGTGTGCTCCCGTTCGAGGAGCCGGTCGTCGTCGTCGAAATCACCGGCGCGGAGCTACTCGACGTCTTCGCGGAAGCCGACGGCGAACTGCTCGATTTCGGCGAGGCAGACTGGTGGCACGCCCACATCAGCGGCGCGCGCCTGCACTGGAACGACGAGGCGAACCGTGTTGCGGAGGCGAGCGTCAGCGGCGAGCCGATCGACCCGGACCGGCTCTACCGGGTCGCAACCGCCGAGTATCTGCTCCACTCCGACCACGAGTTCCCGACCATCGACGAGCGCCACCGCGCCGGCGAGTTCGGTATTCAGCACGACGTGCTCGCGGAGCACGCCCGCAATGGCGGGCTCGACGTCGAGGTCGAGGGCCGCGTGGAGTTCGTCGAGTAACCCCCGGGGAGCCGTTCGTCGGAATGGGAACAGCATGTCGGCAGAATGGATACGCATTTCCCGGTCGGCTTCTGACGGAACTGCATGTCGCTGGTCGTCGTTCCCGTCCGTTACCCTCTCTCGAAACACTCGAAGGCGACGCTGAAGAAAGCGGTTCGCATCGCCGAAGAGCGCGATGCCGACCTGACGGTGATGCACGTCGATCTGTTTCAGGAGAACCGTAACGTGAGTCGAGCCGAGCTGAAACGGAACGTCGAGTCCGAACTCGGCCGGCTGGACCGAGCACGCTACGTCGTCCGCCGAGGGTTCCTCGTCGAGGAGACTATCATGGAGGAGGTCGCCGCCGAGGACGCCGATGTGGTCGTCATCGGCTCGAAACAGGCCGGCCGGTGGCGGAAGATGCTCAACTCGCTGTTCGAGTCGCCTGACGTGGGCGAATACCTCGAGAAACAGCTCGACGTCTCGGTCATCACTGTCTCGCCGAACTGAAATTCAAGTAGGATGGCGGGACCAGCCCGTCGTGGATGGTGTCGGTCTCTGCTCTCGCTGTTGACCCGGTTTCCGTCTTCGGCGTCCCATTCGGGCCGCCAGCGGAGCCAGCGCTCCTGCTCCCGGTCGCGCTGGCTACGCTCGCGGGCTGTGGGCTGGGAACGTTATCAGGGCTCGTTCCTGGGCTTCATGCCAACAACTTCGCGCTGTTGCTCGCGGCGGCTGCGCCCCGTATCGCCGTCGACCCGCTACTGCTCGGGGCGGCGATGCTCGCAGCCGGCATCGTGCACACGTTTCTCGATATCGTTCCCTCGCTCGCGCTCGGCGTCCCCGACGCGGCGATGGCGGTGAGTGCGCTCCCCGGTCACCGGCTCGTCCTCCAGGGGCGCGGGCGGGAGGCGCTGCGGCTCTCGGCGGCCGGCTCGGGGCTGGCGATACTGCTCGCGCTGGCGCTTGCCTTCCCGGTCACGTGGGCGATGCTGCGGCTGGCACCGCTGCTCTCGCAGTGGTTTCCACTGGTCGCCGCCGTCGTCCTCCTCGCCCTCCTGGCGACGGAGCCCTCCCACCGGGCGCGACTCGCCGCCCTGCTCGCGTTCGCGCTCGCGACGGGGCTCGGGCTGTTCGTGCTCCCGCTCTCGCTCTCCGGGCCGCTCGCGGGGAGCGTGCTCGCACCGCTGTTCGGCGGGCTCTTCGGTGCGCCGGTGCTGCTCGACGCGCTGGGCGGCGACGGCGTCCCGGCACAGGCTGACGCCCAGTTCGCGATGGCCCCTATCGACCTCGCTACCTCGGGTGTGGCGGGCGGACTCTCGGGCGCAGCGGTGGGGTACCTCCCGGGCGTCTCGGCGGGCGTCGCGGCGACGCTCTCGCTGCCAGCGGTGCCAGCCCGGAGCGAACTCCGAGGATACGTCGTGGCCACCAGCGGCGCGAACACGAGTACCGCCGTGTTCGCCCTCTTTGCGTTGATCGCGCTCGGCTCGCCTCGGACCGGCGTGCTCGTCGCCGTCGATGACGCGGGCGTGCCCCTCGTACTCCCGGTGTTCCTCTCGGTGGTCGTCGCCGCGAGCGCGGTCGGATTCGTACTGGTCGGACTACTCGGTGACGCCGCGTTCCGCCTCGTCGCCAGCCTGAACCAGCGGCGGCTGGTCCTCTCCGTGCTCGCGTTGCTGGCAGTGCTCTCGGTCGTGTTCGCAGGTGCTGCCGGGCTGGCCGTGTTCGCGATGGCGACGCTGGTCGGGCTGATCGGGCCACGACTGGGCGCCCGCCGGGTCTACCTCATGGGGGTGTTGCTCGGCCCGCTGGCGCTCCGGGCGGTGTGACGAGGAGGAGAAAGAGCGACTCGCGCAGGAACCGATCGGCTCAGAGCAGCAGGACGTACGCCAGCGTGTAGGCGATGCCGGCGACCGTGACCGCGGCGAGGCCGGTGAGCGCAGCGGTAACGGCGTCGGGCAGTTCCGGCCTCCTCCGGAGCCGGAGCCGCGGCGTCACACCGACGGTACCGACCGCGAGAACCGAGAAGACGAACGGGTAGGAGAGCTCCAGCGTCGGCGCCGGAATCGTGAGCGCAGCGAGCGCATAGCCGGCGCCCGCGACCGCGCGCACGTCGATGGGGGAGAGCACGGGCCGCTCGAGCAGCCAGAAGAGGACGAGCACGCCAGCCCAGACGGCGGCGAGTTCGAGGCCGAACGCGCCGAGGAGGTGGAGTGTCGGGTCGGCGTTGAGTGTCAGTCGCTCGGCGAAGACGACCGTTTCCAGTGGGTACAGCAGCGCGGGCGGCTCCCCAGTCACCAGGTCACCGAACGGGTGCGAGAACAGGCCGACGAATGCCGCGCTGAACGTCGCCCGTGGCGACAGCGCCGTCCGGTGGACGACTCCCTCCGCAGCGGCGACCGCGGCGACGAGAAACATCGCCATCACGCCGCCGCCGAGGAGACCGCTCCCGGCAGTCGCAGCCGCCACGAGGCCGAGGACGAGCAGAACCGCCGCGCCAAATGAGTGTCGGGAGCCTCGGCGCCGGCCGTAGATCCACGCCGCCGCCAGCGCCGCGACCAACGGCGCGACCAGCACGGAGTGCGTCACCGCGCGGTGGACCAGCGTGCTGGCTTCCCAGAACGCGCCTGCGGCGGCGAGCGCGCCGCCGTCGGCGCCCGCCAGGCCCAGGAGCGCGTAGCTCATGTCGACGTCGGGTACCGTCGCGAAGACGGCGGCGACCAGCCCCAGTTCGAGGCCGACACGCCGGTCGCGGAGCAGCCCTGCGGCTCCGCCGACGATGGCGAACGCCACCAACGCGTGGCCGATGAACATCATCGGTGGTTTGGGCGCGACGGAGATAAACGGCTCGCCAGCGTGTCAGGTACTCGCACAATTCGGGTGTTCGGCGTCCTCAGCGGTCCTCTGGCCCGCTATCGGGCTCGACTGCCTGCTCACCGTCGAGTTTGGTCCACGTGTTCACCACCTCGGCGTTGCGACGCACAGTTATATTGCCGTCGTGACGGAACCGGCTGTTCCGGAGCCCGATGAGTGAAGTCCTCGTTACCGAGAAATAGCGAAGCCTCCCGGGAGCGAGGACATACCTATCGGTTCAATAGCGGTGGCAAAAAAGTGGCTCCGCCAGCGGGGAGCGGCCGAAAAACGACTGGATTCACACGTCTCAGGCCATCCGGTGGACCTCGTGGTTTCCGTCGTCGTCGACGCCGATGATCGCCCATTCGCCGTCGGGGGCACGCTCGACGAGCTGATCGCGAAGCGTTCCTGCGTCCTCCATCCACGTCACGAGACACTGCATCCCGGCGTCCTCCTCCGGAAGCCCGTCAGCTCGCTCGGCGCCCTCCGGGCAGAGCGTCCGTACTTGGACTGACCGCCATTTCCGTTCCGCGACGAACTCCGAGCCGTCGCCGGAAACCGCGTAGCCGAGGCGTTCAAACACGGTCCTCGCCTCCTCGTTCGGTGGAATGGTGCGTGCCATTCGACATAGAATACGGCGCACTACGTCATAACTGTGTGGGTAGTTCACGCACTACCTGGGTGCGCCTGCTGCCGGCGACCGCTTCCTGCTCGGGGCCGCCGAGTCGGTCGAGCGGGCACTCGACGAGAAAACCCGAGTTCCGGTCGGTCGCGAGCGCGTTCTGTTCAGTTGGCTCCGGGCCGCTACGGGCAGGAGACTTATGATGACTGCGTCCACCGATTCACCTATGCTTCACGCCGAGGGACCGCTCTGCGCTATCGACCTGAGCGAGCGGTCGTACCGAACCGAGGATATCGACGATGTGACCGAGTCGTTCATCGGCGGCCGCGGGGTGACGACGAAGCTCGCACACGACCGGGTGCCGTTCGACGCTGAGCCGCTCGCTCCCGAGAACCGACTCTATCTGTCGACCGGGCCGCTCCAGCTCTCCCAGACTTCCTTCACCGGCCGGATGAACGCGACAGCGCTCTCGCCGCTCACGGACGGGTTGCTCTCCTCGAACGCCGGCGGGTTCCTCTCGCGGAACTTCGCGGCGACGGGCAACGCCGCCGTGGAACTGCGGGGGAAAAGCGACGAACTGCTCGCGATCCACGTCCGCGACGACGGTGTCGAGTTCGAAGCGGTCCCCGATCTCGAAGAGGCAACAGTGCCTGAAGTAACCGAGTGGGCCGAAGCACGGGGACTCTCGAAGGAGCACGTGGTCTGTATCGGGCCGGCCGGCGAGAACGAGGTCCGGTTCGCCTCACTGATGACCACGGAGGAGCGCGCGTTCGGCCGGGGCGGCCTCGGCGCCGTGCTCGGCAGCAAGAACGTGAAACTACTCGTGTTCGAGGGCGACTCGGCACCGGGCATCGAGCTTCCCAGCGACGCGATGGACGTCCACCGCGAGGCCGCCACCTCCGACTCCATCATGAAGCGACAGGGGACCGCATCGGTGGTCGACCTGGCCAACAACATCGGCTCGTTCCCGACGCGCTACTTCGAGGACGTGCGCTACGAGCGCTACGAGTCCATCAACGGCGACCGGGTCGAGGAGAAGAAGTACAAGAAAGGGACCTGCTCACAGTGTGCGTTCGCCTGCAAGCTCCCGACCGAGGACGAGGAGCGCGGCGTCGACACCGAGGGGCCGGAGTTCGAGACCATCATGGCATTCGGCGGCAACTGCGAGGTGGACGACATCGTCGACGTGATGCAGTCCAACGAACTCTGTGACCGCTACGGGCTCGACACCATCTCCTGTGGCGACACCATCGCCGCCTACCTCAAGAGCGAGGACGAGTTCGGTAACGTCGAGCTGATCCACGACCTGGTCGAGAAGATCGCCTACCGCGAGGGCGTCGGCGACCTGCTTGCCGAGGGGACTCACCGCGTCCACGACGAGCTCGGCGTCGAGGACTGGACGGTCAAGGGGATGGAGTTCCCCGCCCACGACGGCCGCACGCTCAACGGCCAGGGGCTCTCCTTCGCCGTGGCCAACCGCGGCGCCGACCACATGTACGCCACCTTCTACGCCTGGGAGTACCCGCTGGTCGACAAGGAGGAGGCGTTCCCGCCTGAGGGGCTGACCGAGGGGAAGGTCGCCGAACTCGTGAAACAGGAGAACACCCGTGCGCTGGAGGACTGCGGCGTCGTCTGCCGGTTCTCCCGTGGCATGATGACCGAGGAGCGGTTCGAGGCGTTCTTCGACGCCGACATCGAGGCGCTCCGGGACGTGGGCGCGTCGGTCATCGACCTGGAACGCGATTTCAACAACCGCCGTGGGTTCGACCGCGCCGACGATACGCTGCCCTACGACCTGCCGGCGTTCGAGCCGATGCGGGCCCACTACTACGAGCTCCGGGGGTGGTCCGAGGACGGCCGCGCCGACGCGGGCTCCACGGCGGCTGCTGACGACTGAAGGGCTTCGGCAACCCGACGAGCGCCGTTTTTTTCTCCGGCTGGCCACTGCGTCACCCATAGAGCTATCTGGGAACTGGGAGACCGACACCGTCCGGGCCAACGGCGTCCACCTCCAGTACTACCGGACCGGCGAGGGTCCACCCCTCGCCATGGCTCACGGCTTCTACGACAGCGGTCGCTGCTTCCCGCGGCTGGCGGCCGACCTCAGCGAACAGTACGGGGTCATCACGTACGACGCCCGCGCCCACGGCTGCTCGGCGGCGCCCGGCTCCGGGTACGCTATCGAGGACCGGATAGCCGATTTGGTTGGGCTCCTCGACGCGCTGGCCGTCGAAGAGCCGGACCAGCGACGGGCGGAGTTCGACGACGCCGGGGCGCTCGAACGCGGACGAGTGGTCCACGTTCCGAGGCTGGTCATGCGTATTCGAGGATCGCGACGAGGCGGCGTACACGGAGCTACAGACGGTGCTCGTGGGGCTGTAGCTGCAGTCGCCAGCGCTCAGAACGCCGTCATCCCGCTCCCGAGCCAGAGCACGAACACGACGTAGGCGACGAGCATCGAGAGCACCAGCAGGAACACCGCGGCGCCCGATGCGAGCATCCCGGCGGTGGTCCAGACGGCGTTGTCCCACGCCTGCTCGAACGGCCGGTCGTCGCGCAGTTCCGACCAGAGCACCGTGCCGAACATGCCGACGAGGACGCCGATTGGGCCGGCGACGATAAAGAGCACGAGCCCGACGGCGGCGGCGAGTACCGTCGTCTGCTGACTCGCGCCTTTCGCCCGGGCTGTGATGGCACCGCCGAACAGGTCGATGAGTATCGCCAGTCCGCCGACGACGGTGAAGCTAAACAGGAGCCAGAGCCCCATTTCGTTACCCGTTCCGAAGAGATACTCGATGTAGACGGCCAGCAGCGCGATCGCCCCGGCCGGCACAGCTGGGACGACGCTCGCGATGACGGCGATCACGAGCAGGCCCAGTGCCAACAGCGCCACGGCGTCCACCATGGCCGGAGGAACGCAGGGCTATCACAAGAAGCTGCATGGGGACCTGTCCGCAGTCTGTTGGGCGAGCCGTGGGGACGCCGGGAGCTGCTGGACCCTCTCTGTGGTCCAACCCATGTGGTGTCATACCAAGACACGGCTCCGGCGCCGGCGAACACTTATGTGGATTGCGCGGCGCTTTCGGAACATGCCCATCGACCCGAACTTCGAGCAGAACCGCGAGAAAGTCGACGAAGAGGACGGTGTCGCTGTCTGGGGACCGGTCGATCCGCCGGAAGAACTCGGCATCCACGGGACCCACGTCGCGGTCGATTTCGATCTCTGTATCGCCGATGGCGCCTGTCTGGAGGACTGTCCGGTCGACGTGTTCACCTGGGTCGACGCGCCCGACCACCCGGAGAGCGAACTCAAAGCCGAACCCACCTTGGAGGAGCAGTGCATCGACTGCATGCTCTGTGTCGACGTCTGCCCGGTCGACGCTATCGACGTCGACCCCGGTCGCGCGGGCCGCATCTGAGCCGGCAGTTCCGCCAGGGCGCTCCTCGCGGGTCGCCTGGTTCCACTCCGATGTCGCCACGGAGAACATGTTAGCTGTCTGTCTTTCCGGCCGCTCGTACAAACTACTAATAGGGTCGTCCGCAAACCCCGAGTGAGGAGTATCCAATGCACACTTTAGTTCTGACAAAGGGCGTCCCTGATTTCCGCGAGGGACAGGTCTCCTTCGACGAGGACGGCCATCTCGAGCGCGGGAAGACGCCGACGGTGATGAACCCGAACGACAAACACGCTCTCCGGGCGGCGCTACAGACCAAAGTCCGGAACGGCGGGCACGTCAGCCTGATGAGTATGGGACCGCCGGGCTATCAGGAAATTCTCCAGGAGGGAATGGAGTCGGTGTATGCCGACGACGCCTACCTCATCTCCGACCGGCAGTTCGCTGCCGCCGACACGTGGGCGACCGCGATCACGCTGGCGACCGCACTCGAACATCTGGAGGAGCACGCCGCCGAGGAGGCCGACGGCGGCGTCGACCTCGTGTTCGCGGGCTTCAAAACCGCCGACGGCGAGACGGGCCACACCGGGCCACAGACCTGCTGGGGGCTGGAGTGGCCCATCCTCACGCACGTCATCTCGCTCGATGTCGACGAGGATGAGGGCGTCGTCCGCGCCAAGCGACTGGTCGAGGGTGATATCGAGGAGATCGAGACCGTCGAGGCACCCCTGCCCTGCTTCATCGTTGCCGACCCGGAGTTCGAGCCGACTTACCGACAGGCAGAGCACCGGCTGAAACACAAGGACCTCCGCGAGGAGACGAAAGCGCGGGCCGAGAACTACGAGGAGTACGTCACGATGTGGGACCACGAAGAGCTCAATCTCGACCCCGACTACGTCGGCCTCGACGGCTCGCCAACCATCGTCTCCTCCGTCGACCCGATTCCCAAGGCGCCCTCCGAGCGCGAAGCGACGATCGTCGAACCCGACGATACGGAGGCGATGAGCGAACTGGTCGAGGAGATGGCGCCGTTCGCCGGGGGTGACTGAGCGTGTCGATAGATCCGGACGAGTTCACCGTCGATGAACTGAAAGCCAAACTGACCGATATCGACGACGCCGACGAACTGGGGGCGATTCTGGAGGCCGAACGCGAGGGGAAGAACCGCAAGACGGCTGTCGACGCCATCGAGGCCCGGCTCGATGCGCTCCAGGACGTCGAAGCCACAGAGGCGGCAGGCGGTGCCGGGGCGGAAGAAGGAGCCGCCGAGGAGGGAGCCGCCGAAGAGCTCCCGTTCGTCCCCGGCGAGCACGACGTCTCGGAGATCGGCCCCCTGGTGAACGATATCGAGGACGTCTCGGTGCTCCAGGCGCTGCTCGAGGCCGAGGAGGGCGGTGAGGACCGCGTACCTGTCAAGACGGTCATCGAGTCCCGCATCGACAAGTTCGCCGGCGAGGAGGAAGCACCCGACGCCGACGAACTCGACATCGCCGAGATGTCCGCGGCCGACGTGGGCAACGCCGTCATGGACATCGACGACCCCGACGAGCTCCGGGAACTCCTCGAAGGTGAAGAGGACGGGGAGGACCGTAGCAGCGTCAAGAGCCTCATCGAGAGCCGGCTCGACTCCGTCGAGGGCGAAGAGCGGCAGGAGGCCGAAGCCCAAGTCCCACCGGAGGAGAAACACCCGGAACTCGACCACCCGACGGCGGACAAGCGTCACGTCCGTGCGCTCGAGGACGCCACCTACGGTGATATGTGGGTGTACTGCGAGACGCAGGCCGGCGACCTGATCGACGTCTCCCGGGAGATGCTCGGCAAGGCTCGGGAGCTGATGGACGACTACAACGAGGAGTACGACGAGGAGGAGCAGGTCGTCGCCGTCCTCATCGGCGACGACGTGGCCGGCCACACCGAGGACTGTCTCGCCTACGGTGCCGACGCGGTCGTGTACCACGAGGACGACCGGCTCAGCCGCTTCAAGCACAAAGCCTACACCGAGGTGTTCTGCGAGATGGCGCGCTGGGGGAGCCCTCCGGGCGAGACCAATCCCGAGCCGGCGGAGTGGCGGGACTACGACGAGCCCCGCTACGTCGTCTTCCCGGCGACGAACAACGGGCGTGACCTCTCGGCACAGGTGCAGGCCGAACTCGACTCCGGGCTGGCCTCGGACTGTTCCGGGCTCTACATCGAGGACACGGTCATCTCGAACCCCGTCAAAACCGGCTCGCCCGGCAGCAACCGCACGTTCGAGCGTGTGCTGCACATGAAGCGCCCGGACTTCTCCGGGTTCGAGTACTCGACGATTCTCTGTCTGGACAACCCGAACCGGGAGTTCCACCCGCAGGGTGCCTCGGTCATCCCGGGGAGCTTCGAGATCCCCGATCCGGACCCGGAGCGCGACGGCGAGATCATCGAGCGCGATGTCGAGCACGAGGACGAGTGGTTCCAGGTGCAGATAACGGAGTACGACCAGCTAACGGGTGGTGTCGACCTCACCGGTCACGACGTCATCGTCGCGGTGGGTCGAGGTATCGGTGACGACCCGACCCGGGGGATGGAACTGGCGCTGGAACTCGCGGACTGCTTCGAAGACGCCGACATCGGCGTCACCCGAGGCATCGTCACCGGTTCCTACCAGTTCGACGCCCACGTCGAGCAGTACACGGCCGAGGAGCGACAGATCGGCGAAACCGGCCAGGTCATCGAACCGGATCTCTACATCGCGGCCGGCATCTCCGGGGCAATCCAACACAAGGTCGGGATAGACGAGTCCGACACTATCGTCTCCATCAACACCGACCCGGCGGCGGATATCCGGGAGTTCTCTGATTACTTCATCGAGGGCGACCTCTTCGATGTGCTCCCGCGGTTCATCGAGGCGCTGGAGGAAGGCGAGGTCGATATGGAGGCGCTTGCAGACGGCGGCCGGACGTCGCCGCCGTCCGATGCTGCAGACGGCGGCCGGACGTCGCCGCCGTCCGATGCTGCAGACGGCGGCCGGACGTCGCCGCCGTCCGATGCTGCAGACGGGGGGACAGAGAGTCCCGAGGGTACGGCGACGGAGGACTCCGACACGGACCGAGGTGATTCACGATGAGCCAATCCACGAACGACGATACAGCGACAGCGGCCGACGAGTACGAACAGTACGAGGCGGTGGTCGTCGGCTGCGGTCCGGGTGGTGCGGCCGCGGCGGCGGCGCTCGCCAACGAGGGCGTCGAGACGCTGGTGCTGGAACGTGGCGTCGACGCCGGCTCGAAGAACGTCTCGGGCGGGCTCATCTACGCCGAGGAGTCCGCGCCCCACACAATCGACTCGCTGTTCCCCGAGTTCCGCGAGGCGGCCAGCGAACGCCCGGTGACCGACTACCAAATCCACAACGTCGCTGGCTCACAGGTCAAGAGCTTCGACCTCACTGACCTCCACGAGCACGATACCGACTGGTCCGACACCGTGCTGCGCCGGAAGATGGACTCCTGGCTGGCCGACCGGGTCCACGAGCGGACCCGGGAGACCGGCGGCGGCCTCCTCACGGAGGTCCGGGTGAACGGGCTACTCCGGGAGAACGGCGAGATTGTCGGGGTCACTTGCGACGAGTTGGACCCCATTCGTGCGGATCTGATCGTCGGCGCCGACGGGGTGAACTCCGAACTCGCTCGCGACGCCGGACTGATGGACTGGGAGGAGCCCGAAGAGTGGTTCCAGGGTGTCAAAGCGGTCGTCGATATGCCCGACGGCGCCATCGAGGAGCGGTTCGGCATCGGCGCGGACGAAGGGGCGGCCCACCTGTTCTCGGGCGACCTGTTCGAGGATGTTCGCGGCGGCGGCTTCGTCTACACCAACGAGGATTCGCTCTCGGTCGGGTCGGTGTTCCACCTCGACTCGCTGGCGGCCCAACGTGCCGAACCGCATCAGCTGCTCGACTCGTTGCTGACGCACCCGTTCATGGGGCAGTGGATCGAGGACGACGAGTACGCAGAGCGGGAGTACTCCGCGAAACTCGTGCCCGACTCGAAGAAGGTGGCCCTGGAGTCACCACACGAGGGTCGGCTCGTCCTCGTCGGCGACGCGGCGGGGCAGATGCAGGCCCAGGGCCCGATCATCAAGGGGATGAACCACGCCGTCACCGCCGGCGGGCTCGTCGCCGAGTCGTACGTACAGGCGAGGGTCCGTGGCGACACGAGCCAGACTGGCGAACTGTACGAGCGGAAGCTCCGGGACGAGGGCGTGATGGAGAAGCTCAAACCCTGGCGCTACAAGGCCGCGAGCGCGCTCGGCGAGCCCGAACCGGTGGCGAACGTCACTGACTCGCTGCTGGAGTCGGCCGTCGGTCGGTTCGGCGTGCGCCTGCTTGGCGACCGGCTCGAGAGCCTCTACTCGTCGCCGACGCTGGCGATGATGGTGCCGGACACGCAGACGCCGTACGTCACCCTCCCGACGGTCATCGCTGAGGAACTCGGCGCGCCGGTCGAGTTCGAGAACGACGTGGAGCCGCCGAGCCTGGCCGACCGGATCGGCGACCTGACCTACAACACGGACATCGGGAACCCCCATATCGAGGTGCTCGATGAATCAGTCGCCGCCAGCGGCACCGCAGTCACCGCCTGTCCGGTTAGCGCCGAAGGCTTCGGCGGCGGCTGCTACCGCCAGGAGACCGTCCAGGCGAACGGCGAACAGAAGGAGGTAGTCAGCCTCGACACGCAGCCCTGTGTCGAGTGTGGCACCTGTGCGGTCGTCGCGGATACGGAGTGGGAACACCCCCGCGGTGGCAAAGGTATCGAGTTCAATGAGGGGTAGGCGGTGACCGACTCCGACGCAGCGAGCGGGAGGTTACGGGCCGCGGAGCCCCCGCTCGACGGCGACGAGGGACCGCCACCCTCCAGATACGCCGAGCGCATCGAGGGACTGGCCCGGGAGGCCCGGATAGCCCGTGAGGCGTGGACCGACGAGGAGCCCCGCGACGCCGAACCGGACGAACAGCGGGCGCTCGAAGCCGCTCGCGACGGTCTCGGACCGGTCGTCGCCTGCTACATCGAGGCCCGGACCAGTGACGACCCGCCGCGGTTCTCGGCCCGTGAACACCAACTACTCCGGCGGGCGACCCGTGACTGGCTGGAGTGTTTCACCCGCTGTCACGGCATCGCCCACGACGCCGACGCGACGGTGCGCAGCGCCGCCGAACTGCTGCTCGAGACCCACGACATCGTCGCCGTTGCGCAGCTACTGACCGGCGTCCCCGAGCAGTAAGGCGCCCAACTGCGGTTTTTCACGACCAATCCTTTTGTACTGGTGGGTGCTACCTTCTACCATGGAACTCACCGACCGGCTGACATTCGACGAGCCTGACCGGGAGGACCTCTACAACTACGTGGAGCGTCACGGCCGGGTGACGGAGGCCGAGGCGCGGCGGGCGCTCAACCTCGACCCGACCGCGTTCGGGCACCATCTCACCGTGCTTCGGCGGGACGGCTACGTTCGAAAAGTCGACGACGAACTCCAGATCGCTACCAAAACCGGCGAGGACAGCGACGTTCACGCGGTCGACGACAACGTGATCACCGTCCGGATCGCCGACGAGGGCGACCGCGATGCGCTGGTGTCGGCCGTCGAGACGGTGGCCAGCGAGGGGACCTATATCGAGGCGGAGACGGTCGCCGCCGCGCTGGATTACGACGGCGCGGTCATCCGGCATAACGACGTGATGTCGCGGCTGTTCTTCGTCGCGGAGGTAGTCAACACCACGGCGGACAACGATATCGTCGGCTGGGTCCATCTCGACCTCCCTGAGGCCGAGAAGCTGGCCCACACGGCCCAACTGACCATCGGGTGCGTCCCGGAGCAGCGCGGGAACGGTATCGGCCATCTCCTCCTGGAACGGGGGATGCGCTGGGCGCGCGAACACGGCTACGAGAAGCTCTACAACTCCGTCCCGGCGACCAACGAGAGCGCGATCAGCTTCCTCGAGGAGCACGGCTGGGAGACAGAGGCGGTGCGGGAGGACCACTACCATATCGACGAGAAGTACGTCGACGAGGTGATGATGGCCGTCGACCCGCAGGACGTGGAACTGCGCGAGGCCTGATTAGCCCCACTCCGCGGCGTCCGTTATCGGCTCCGCGACGACGCCGTCCTGCTGGACCAGCACGCGCCCGTGGGCTGCACAGACCGGCCGGTCCGCGGCCCACGGGATATAGACGACAACGGCCGCCTCGCGGTCACAGTCATCCTCGGTGCAGGTCGGCACGTCCGGTTGGTTGAGCCGAGCGCTCTTTGGTGTACCGGCAGAGCAACCGCTTTGGGGTCCACCTCGTCAGTTACCGGTCTCCCATCGCTTCCGGTGGGCCCTCGCCGCCTCATCCCCGTAGGCTTCGACCAGTTCCGTGCAGGCGTCGCCGAACGCCCGCATCGTCATCCGGGTGGAGACCCGGTCCAGGTCCTCAGCGACGGTCTCCCAGCGACGAGCCTGCAACACCTTCTCGACCAGCAGGCGCTCGGCGTCCGGCGACAGTCCCGCATCCCCGAGCACCAGTTCCCGGACCGTGAGCCGCGAGAACGCCTCCGGTGCGGCGAGATACCCCCCCATCCCGTTGGCGGCGTCGACGACGACGCGCCAGTCGCGGTCCGAGAGCGGGGGGTCGTCGGTGACGGCGTCGTCGCCGGTCGCTCGGAGCACGCCGCGGACGATATCCGGGTCGAGGGCCTCGAGCGCGCTCGCGAGCACGCCGGGTGCCCGCTCGCGGAACCACCGGCTGTGGCGGGCTGTGAGCGTCTCGCCGTCCTCGGTCAGCGGGTTGAGCATCAGCGCGGAGTACTCGCCGCTGGTGTCGTTTTTCGTCACCGAGAGGTGAACCGTCCGGTAGCCGTTCTCGCGCCAGAAATCGAGCAGCTCCGGGGTCGCGCCGTAACCGACGCCGAGATACGCCACTCGCTCCCCTCGCAGATCCGCCACACGCCCCTCCCCCTCTCGGAACTCCGCTGCAGCCTCGCCCAGCAGCCGGGAGCCCAGCCCGCTCGAGCGCACTGCGTGGTGGGTGGCGATGCGCATCACGCGATACCCGACCGGTTTCCCACCCGCCTCGTCGCGGAGCTGGCTGGTGAACACGTCCGGGAGCATGTTCCCGCGGATGCGCTCGCCGCGGTAGACCCGCTCCCGCGTTTCGGCGTCGAGGCCGCCCTCGCGGACCAGCAGCGCGACGCTGACCACCCGGCCCTCGTGGATGAGCGCCCGACAGGTGAGGTTCGGCGCGTCCAGCAGGCGGGCGAGGTCGTCCGGTTCGGTGCGGTAGTGCGCCAGGACGAGCAGGCCGAACGTCTCACGGAGCAGATGCTCGTCGGCCAGGAGCGCCTCGGTTGTGAGTTCCTCGTACTCCACGGTGTCCGGGGTCGCGTTCTCGACCAACTGGTCAACCGGTGGCCGGGCATCGAGCAGGAGCGCGCGGAACGCCCAGCTCTCGACTGGGTCACCCGCAGCGTAGCGGATGGGGTCGTCGAGCCGGACGTCCGTCACCTGGCGTTCGGACGCTTCCAGACTCTTGCGAAAGCGCACGTCGAAGCTCCGACCAGCCCCTTCGTAGCCGTGGACGGTCGTACAGAACGCGACCGGGGGGCCGGCAACGAAGCCCTCCAACAGCGAGACGGGGAGGGCGGCGGCCTCGTCGACGATGACGGCGTCGGGGTCGTCCGGGAGGTCGACGGCCTCGGGCGGGCGGACAAACCGGACTCGGCCGCCGGAGTCGGCCACCAGTGTCCCAGCGCCCTCGGAACCCAGGGCATCGACGGCAGCGAGGCGCTCGCGAGCGCGGTCGAACAGTTCCGCGGCGCTTCGACGCTCCGGCGCGGTGACGAGCACGTCCTGCCCGTCCCGGGCGAGTGCGCCTGCGGCGAGCCCTGCCGCGCTCGATTTCCCCCGGCCGCGGTCGGCCTCGACGACGATGGCCGGACGCTCCGCGTCGCCACCCCCAGATAATGCTTCCAGTGCGTGAACCGCCTCGGCCTGGTCCTCGGTCCGACAGGCGGTGTAGATGGCCGCGGGAAACACGGCCTCGGCCGGTCGTTCGGGTGGTTCGGCCGGGTGCGCTGGCCACGGGTCCGTGCGACCGTCGGCGAGCACCTCGACAGCCACATAGCCGTCGTCCGCCCCGGCTTCGACCTCGCAAATCGCTACACCCGGGTGTGCACGCAGGGTGTCGACCAGTCGCCGACGGAAACTCCCCGTCACATCGTCGGTGTCGAACGGCGGGACCGCGAGCGTCTCGTCGAACGCGTCGCGGCGCTCAGCCCAGTCTTCCAGCGCGGGGGTGAGTATGATGTAGAGGCCGCCGCCGTCGACGGCGCCGACGGTGCGCCCGATGGCGTTCGGTGAGCACTCCTCGTGGCCGTCGAGGACGATGGCGGTCCGGGTACGACCGAGCAGTTCCCGCGTCTTTCGCGGGCCAACGAATTCGAACGGCCAGTTCTCACTGCCCGAGACGGCGGTACAGTCCGGAAGCGGGATATCGGCAGCCTGGATGGCGTCGACGGCAGCGGCGCGGGTCGTGGCGGCGTCGCCGACGAGGACGAGCAGACGCCGTTCGTTGGCGCGTTCGGCCTCCGCGCGGAGCGAGGCGGCGAGGGAGGCGAGCATCATGCTCCTGCTTCGGCCGCCCCTCGTTTCCCGGTTTCGACCCACGCGTGGCGTAATCTGGCACACCTCCGGCGGTTTGGACACGCTTTTACGTACCCCTCCCAAATCGAAGTGCAGAGCCTGTTCGGGGTTGATGACCCTCCTCACCGTCAGGGACGCGAATCCGGTGGGGCGGTCGAGCTCGCGAACAGTGTTGAGGTGACAAACTAATGCCAGTATACGTCGATTACGAGACCCCCGCCGACCTCGCCGACCGCGCGCTCGACTCGCTCGAGGTCGCCCGGGACACCGGTACAGTGAAGAAAGGAACCAACGAGACGACCAAAGCCGTCGAGCGAGGGAACGCGACCCTCGTCTTCGTCGCCGAGGACGTTCAGCCCGAGGAGATCGTCATGCATCTCCCCGAACTCGCCGAGGAGAAAGGGATTCCCGTTGTCTTCGTCGAAACGCAGGACGACCTCGGTCACGCCGCAGGCCTCGAAGTCGGCAGCGCCGCCGCCGGGATCGTCGACACCGGCGACGCCGAGGACGACGTCGAGGACATCGGCACGAAGGTCGAGGAGCTCCGATAACCCATGAGTGCGGAAGAGGAGAACAGCGGCGACTCGACGCCCGCCGAGATCATCGAGATCGTCGGCAAAACCGGAATGCACGGCGAGGCGATGCAGGTCAAATGCCGAATCCAGGACGGTTCGGATCAGGGCCGCATCATCACGCGTAACGTTCTGGGCCCCGTGCGGGAGGGCGACATCCTCCAGCTTCGGGAGACCCAACGTGACGCTGACTCCATCGGAGGTGCCTGATGCCCCAGACACGTGACTGTGACTACTGTGGCGCGGAGATCGAGCCCGGGACGGGCACGATGCTCGTCCACGTCAACGGCAGTGTAACGCACTTCTGCTCGGCGAAATGCGAGAAGAACGCCGACCTGGGCCGTGAACCCCGCGACCTCGAGTGGACAGAGGAAGGCGGCGACCACGGCGTCCAGGCAGCGGCGACCGAGGGGGAAGAGACAGAAGCGGAGGAGACCGAACCGGTCGAATCCGAGGCGGAAGTTGAAGCGGAAGCAGGCGGGGCGGAAGCGGCCGAAGAAGCGGCGTCTGAAGCAGCCGAATCCGGCGAGGAGGAGGCCGAGGCGGCTGCCGAGGACGACGAGGAGACCGAAGAATGAGCGAACACGATCGCACGTTCGTCATGGTCAAGCCCGACGGCGTCCAGCGCGGCCTCATCGGGGAGATCGTCTCCCGCTTCGAGGACCGCGGCCTGAAGCTCGTTGCCGGCAAGTTCATGCAGATCGACCGTGACCTCGCCGAGGAGCATTACGGCGAGCACGAGGGTAAGCCCTTCTTCGAGGGGCTCGTCGAGTTCATCACTTCCGACCCCGTCTTCGCGATGGTCTGGGAGGGGAAGGACGCGGTGCGACAGGTTCGCAACATGATGGGCGAGACCGACCCCGCCGAGTCCCCGCCGGGCAGCATCCGCGGCGACCTCGGTCTGGACCTCGGTCGGAACGTCATCCACGCTTCCGACCACGAGGACCCTGGGTCGAACGAGCGGGAGATCTCGCTGTTCTTCGACGAGGACGAGCTGCTCGACTACGAGCGCGTCGACGAAGGCTGGCTCTACGAGTAGAGTTTCGGTCCTCGCCGTTCGGTTTTCACCCGATAGCGACTGCGCCGGGGTGTCGATGACTCTCACTGTGCGGTCTGCCAACCGGAAACTCCTACATGCCATGGGCCGTCAGTGAGCCTGTATGTTACTCCGCGCACTCATGTTCGTCGTCGGCATCGCCGGCGCGCTGGCGCCACGCAAACTCATCGACCTCTCCGGGCGCATGCTCCTCGCCGGCTACGAGAACCCCGAAGCGCTCGAACCGGCGGAGTGGTACATCACCGCGGTCAGAGCCAAGTTCGCGCTGGTGGCCGTCGCCGCCCTCATCGCCCCGTTCCTTCCCACTCCCAGTAAGGACGAGGGGGCGGGCGCCGAGGACGGGCCGGTCGTCGACGTGATTGAGTCTGACGCCGACGAGTAACCCGCGCGTCGTCGTGTTACGTGGGTGATTTTTTATCGTCGCGGGGCAAATGTATTCGGATATGCCTGGAATCACCTACGAGGAGTTCATCGACCTGGAGTACGACCCAGTCCCGTCAGACCTGATCTGTGAGTTCTCGCTCGTCCCGGCGAGTGACATGAGTCTGGAGGAGGCGGCCTCCCGCGTCGCCAGCGAGTCCTCGAACGGAACGTGGGCGGAGCTACAGGTCGAGGGGTCGATAACCGACCTCTCGGCAACCGCCTACGACATCAGCGAGGGAGCGGGGGAGTCGGCCGCCACGGCGATGGTCGCCTACCCCGACGAGCTGTTCGAGGATCGCAACATGCCCCAGGTGCTCTCCTGCATCGCGGGGAACATCCTCGGGATGAAGGCCGTCGAGGCCATCCGCCTGGAGGACTGTGACTGGCCCGAGCCGCTCACCACCTCCTTCCCCGGCCCGCAGTTCGGGACGGACGTGCGGACCGAAATCTTCGATGCCCCCGACCGCCCGATCACCGCGACGGTGCCCAAGCCGAAGGTGGGTCTCACGACCGAGCAGCACGTCCAGGTCGCCGAGGACGCGTACTACGGCGGTATCGACCTGCTGAAGGACGACGAGAACCTCACCGACCAGTCGTTCAACCCCTTCTCCAACAGGCTGACCCAGTCTCTCAACGTCCGAGATATGGCCGAGGAGGCCACCGGTGAGAAGAAATCCTACCTCGTCAACGTCACCGCGGATCTCCCACGGATGCTCGACCGCGTCGACGAGGCCGCCGTGCAGGGCTGTGAGTACGTGATGGTCGACGTCGTGACCTGCGGCTGGTCGGCCGTCCAGGCGGTGCGTGAGCGGTGTGCACAACACGGGCTCGCCATCCACGCCCACCGCGCGATGCACGCCGCGTTCGACCGCGTCCCCACCCACGGCGTCTCGATGCGCGTGATCGCACAGGTTGCACGGCTCTGTGGCGTCGACCATATCCACACCGGCACCGCCGACCTCGGGAAGCTGGCCAACGAAGACACCGTCGGCATCAACGAGTGGCTCTACAGCGACCTCTACGGGCTGAACGACGTGCTCCCGATGGCTTCCGGCGGGCTCCACCCGGGACTGATCCCGGAGCTCGTCGACCGCTGTGGCATCAACATCGGCATCCAGGCCGGCGGCGGCATCCACGGGCACCCCGACGGCACCCGGGATGGCGCGAAGGCGCTCCGGCAGGCCGTCGACGCCACCGTCGCCGGGGAGGACCTGGAGGCGTACGCCGAGGCGCACTCGGAGCTCGCCACCGCGCTGGAGAAGTGGGGCACCGAGACGCCACGGTAGTGCGGTCGCCGGGAAGCCTCGGTAGCGAACAGGCGACACGAGTTCTGTGGTCGACGAGCGACACTCAGTAGCCACGAGGTGGTGTGTCGCACTCCCGCCGAGTTCACCCCGCGCCCGTCAGCGCATCACCGGGGCTGGCTCGCCATCCGATTTGAACCCTCGCCCGGAATCAGTGCTCTCGCTTGAACTGCTCGATCCGCTCCCACGAGAGTTCTGCGCGTGCACCCGTCACCAGGGCCGCGAGCGCGCCGCAGGCGTTCGCTGTCTTCAGTGCGTTCTCGTGGTCCGCCACGTCGAGGCCGCCGTCCTCCTGGATACTGGCGATGAACCCCGCAGCGAACGCGTCGCCCGCGCCGGTCGTATCGAGTGGGTCGATCACGAAGCCGCCGTGGCGGACCACCCCGTCCGTCCCGTGGAGTTCGGCGCCGTCCTCTCCGAGTTTGATGACGATCACAGTCGACTCCACGAGTTCGTCGTCGGCCATGCCCTCCTCCACGAGCGTGATCGCCTCTCGGCGGTTCAGCAGGAGCACGTCCGTCTGAGAGAGGGCCTCCCCGTAGTCCCGGTCGCCGAGCCGTCGGCCCGGATCGAAGCTCACTGGGACGCCGGCTTCTTGGGCGCGTTCGGCCAGTTCCGCGGCGGTTTCGGGCAGTTGGCTGGTGAGATGCAGATGGTCGATGCCGGCTCTCTTTGTCGGAATCCCTTCGTCGACGCCGTCTTTCTGTGCCGGCGTCCCTTCGTCGACACCGGCTCTCTGTGCCGGCGTCCCTTCGTCGACGCCATCGAACCCACCGGTGAGATGCTCGGCCGTGAACGCCTCGTTCGCGCCGGCGTTCGAGAGCACCATCACCTCGCCGTTCTGGTCGACGACCAGATACTTTATCGCCGTCTCGCCGCCGGGGACCGAGCGCAGGCGCACGGTATCGACGCCGACGGTTCGGAGCTCCTCCCGGGCGTTCTCGCCCATCTCGTCGTCGCCGACGCTGCCGAACAGCGCCGCGGGGGTGTCGAGCCCGGCGAGCCCGCAGGCGACGTTGGCCGCCGAGCCGCCGCCACGCTGGGCCCGCTCGACCACTTCGACCTCGCC
Organism: Halolamina sp.; assembly: GCF_036626355.1. GTDB lineage: Archaea > Halobacteriota > Halobacteria > Halobacteriales > Haloferacaceae > Halolamina. The sequence goes on from NZ_JAZKRY010000045.1 coordinate 24,096, forward strand.
ATCGGGTTCTGGGAGATGCTCGACCCGCAGGGTGACGTCCCAGTTGACGTGGCCCGCACAGAGCACCGACATCACTCCTCCCAGGGCCGGGTCGCCCCATCGCCGAACAGTTCCCGCATTAGCGTAACGACGCTCTCGGGCGGGAACTGCCCGCTCTCGGTGACGATGGCGTCGACGTAGCGTGGCGGCGTCACATCGAAGGCGGGGTTGGCCACCTCGATATCACCGATTTCTGCCTGGCTCTCGGGGTCGATGACCTCCGCCTCGTCGCGCTGCTCGATCTCGACCGTATGGCCAGTCAGCGTCGCCGGGTGGAGCTTGATCGTCTGGGCCGCACAGATGACCGGCACCCCGCGCTCGCGGGCGTTGACCGCCAGCCCGGAGGTGCCGATCTTGTTGACGACGCTCCCGTCGGCGGCGATGGAGTCGGCGCCGACCAGCAGGTGGTCCACGTCG
>NZ_JAZKRY010000046.1:0-24335 GCF_036626355.1 Halolamina sp.
CGTATATGGAGAAAGGGCAGATGGTAGTGTATTCGCCGGACAACTCCGAACCGGTTGAGTTGATCGGATTGAGTACGTGTGTGACTCGGCACGGCGAGTGAGCACGACAGCGGTTCGGCGCACGTCCATGAGTTCAGAGAGTACCAACGTTACTTATACATTCGGGAGTCAGGCGGTCGCAGTATGACGGTTGTGTCGTCCCGTATCGGTTTCCTCTCCGGCCTACTCGCTCGCTACGCTCGCTCCTTGAGGCCGGAGGCTCCACCTTGAATTACGCTGAAAAGAGGTTCACTGGAAGATCTACAGAAGCAATACGCCACTTGCCCCAGCAGATTACGCCTCGCTCAGTCGCCGGACGGTGAAGGGCGTGACCCGCGGGAGCGTCCCCCCAGCCGTCCCGTTTTTTCAGGCCACGTGCTGAAGTCGACGTATGACCAAACGGATACTCGTCGCGTACGACGGCACGCCCCAGGCCGAATCGGCACTGGCGTTCACCTTCGACGAATGGAGCGAGCACGACATCACGCTGCTGTACGTCATCAACCCCGTCGAGGCGGGCTACAGCTCCGGCGTCGGCATCCCAAGCGGCGGCGAGGAGTGGTTCGAGAAGGCAAAAGCGGAGGCTGAGGAACTCTTTGCGGAGGCCCGGACGGAGTACGATACCAACCTCGAGTGCCAGACCGCCGTTGGCAAACCACCCCAGGCCATCGTCAACGTCGCGAGCGCCGAGGCCGAGGACGTGGAGGAGCCGTTCGACCACCTCGTTATCGGGAGCCACGGCCGCACTGGTGTCTCGCGAATGCTGCTCGGGAGCGTCGCCGAGCAAGTGGTTCGAGAGTCGCCGATTCCCGTGACCGTCGTCCGCTGAGACGACGGTCGAGAGCGTAGTTTCAGCCGCCGTTGTGGGTTACTCAGGATTACCCGGCTGCATGACGGGTACCTAACTACGGTGACGCGATAGGCATTAACCCGGAACCCGCTTTCGCCCCGTATGGAGTTCGATGACGCCGGTCTGACCCGCCGCAGTGTCCGCAGCTACAGCGACGAACCGGTCGGCGAAGGGACCCTTGATAGTGATTACTGCGAGTCTGTCCCGCCGTGAGCATCCGTGTCGGTGAGGGGAGCCCCTGAACCGGCGGCGTTCGACACCGTCGATGACACGATTCGCAGTAATCACTATGAGGCTGTCTTCGAGCGGGTGCGCTACAGCCCCTCCAGCTACAACCTCCAGCCGTGGGAGTTCCTCGTCCTCCAGACCGACGAGAACCGCGAGCGCCTGCAGGACGTCGCCTACGGCCAGGAGCACGTCACCGACGCCCCCGTCGCCGTCGCCGTTCTCGGCAACACGGATCCGACCGCGCACGGTGAAGCCGTCGCCAGCGACCAGCTCCGAAAAGGCTACCTTCCGGACGAGGAGGCCAAGGAGAGCCTGCTCGAAACCATCGAAGGGATGAGCGAGCGCGACGAGGAGAGTTCGATATCGACAAGCGGTACGCGCCGATTATGCTGATCACGCTCGGCCACGCCGACGAGGAAGCACCCGACCAGACCAACCCGCGGAAGTTCCGTCGCAGCGTCGACGACATCGTCCACCACGAGACGTTCGAGCCGACTGAGGCTGAACTCCCTGCGGAGACGGTCACCGCGACCGGCGCCGAGGAGTAACCCCGAGAGTACTCAGGGGTGGGCAGTTCTTGATAGTACACGGCAGTTCGCCAACAGCGCGCCTGAAAAAAGGGGGACCGTTCTTCACCGGGTGACTGACATCCTCCCACGGCTAAAACCGTGGGGTTCCCCCATTGGGACCGTCTCAGACGGGAACGCCGACGGCCGAGATGTTCACGATCCCGAGAGACGAGAGGATCCAGAGGATAACGATGGCAGAGCCCCACGCCCCGAGGCCGATGATGATGGCCTGTAGCCAGCCGCCGGGGTAGCGCCAGTTGATGACGCCGATCCAGAGCAGGAGCAACAGCAGCGGCCCGAGCAGCGGGATGTTCCCCAAAAAGCCAAGTACCGAGTACACGAGCGAGCCCACCGCAGCGGCGATGACCGCGTTGAGGTAGCTCTGATCGCCCGAGAGGAGCAATGAAGCGGCGATATGAATGGCCAGCGCCCCCACGAGCAGGCTGATGATACCGACAACGAGGCCGTCTACTGGTGCCATACGTTCACCGATGACTGGAGACAGCGTAACTCTGTTGGCGTCCGAGCGGTATGGCCGAAGGGTTTAGTCGGGTGCCCGTCGTCGGTTTGGATAATGAGCGAGTCGGAACGACAGATGGACCAGCGCGTCCGGAAATCGGTGTCGAAGCCCGCTCAGGAGGTGTTTGTCACCGGCCTCGCCGTCGTGGTTCCGCTACTCGTCAGCGCCATCGTCTTTCCCATCGTCGTCCAGTATGTTCACGACTACCTTTCGCTGTTTGCCCGGACAGTCATCGTCGCCGGTGACGGGGGAAACGGGGACAGTGAAAAACCATCCGCTGACGCGTCGGCAGAACGGGGGAACCGGCGCTGATGGCCGGGACCTTCGAGCTTCGAGAGCACACTGCCGACGTGGCTGTCGAAGCCGTCGGGGAGACAGTGGGCGACACCTTCGCTGCAGTGGCCGACGGGCTCGCGGCAGCGATGTGTGACTCCTGGCCCGGGGCCGAAGACCCGAAGGGCGGTGGCCACAGCGAGCTCTCGCTCACCGCTGAAGGGCCGGAAGCCGCGCTGTTCGACTATCTGGACCAGCTCATCTACGAACGCGACGTCCGCTCGGTGCTCCCCGTCGATAACGAGGCCACAGTCACCCACCAAGACGGGGAGTGGCACGTCGAGGCGAGCTATCGCGGCGTCCCCCTGGGGGCGGTGACTGCCCGGGAGGTCAAGGCGGTGACCTACTCCGAGATGGAGATCACCAGAACCGACGCTGGATGGAAGATATACGTCGTTTTCGACGTCTGAACCGCTCCCTTTGGCGCCCGCCACTGACGGCTCATTATGCACTCCGGTTTCAACACACTCATCGCCCTGTAGCTCCCACCTCACAGTAATGAGTCATCAACTGCCGGACGTGCAGGCCGGAGAGCCTGACGTGACCGTCGGCCTAAGTCAGGTCGGCGTCACCGGCGTCGAGAAACTCGTCGAACTGGAGCGCGAGAACGACCGGCCGTTCGTGCTGATGGCGGAGTTCTCCGTGTTCGTGGATCTTCCGGGCGGTCGGAAAGGAATCGATATGAGCCGCAACATGAAGGTCATCGAGGAGGTGCTCGAGTCCGCTGTCGACGGCGAGACCGACCGGCTGGAGGCGCTCTGTGGCGATGCCGCCGAGCGCCTGCTCGCGAAACACGAGTACACTAGCACCGCCAAGGTACAGATGGAGGCCGAATGGATGATCAAGGAGGAGACCCCCGCAAGCGGGCTCCCAACCCAGGGCACCGTCGATGTCGTCGCTTCAGCGAAAGCGACCGAGGACGCTATCCAGGAGGAGATCGGCTGCCGGGTCACCGGGATAACGGTCTGTCCCTGTTCACAGGGGATGTCCGCTTCGCGAGCGCGGGAGACACTCGACGATCTCGGCGTCGACAGGGAGACCGCCGAGGCGTTCCTCGACAAGGTTCCCCAGCCGGGTCACTCCCAGCGCGGCCACGCCACCCTCACCGTCTCGCAGGAGTCGGAGCCGGACGTGGACCTGATGGAACTGGTCGATCTCGCGCGGGACTCCATGAGCGCCCGCATCTACAACATGGCCAAGCGCCCCGACGAGGACCACATGACCTACGCAGCCCACGCGAACGCGAAGTTTGTCGAGGACTGCGTCCGCTCGATGGCACGCGGTGTAGTCGATGCATACCCGAACCTCGACGACGAGGCGATCGTCTATATGAAACAGGAGAACGACGAGTCGATCCACCAGCACGACGCGCAGGCCGAGCGCGAGGTGTCGATGGCCCGGCTCCGCACCGAAGTCACCGCCGAGAACTGACTCTCGACCGCTCACCCTCCAGAGTCAGCGCTTCGGCATCGGCCCAGCGCGACTCGAACGTCTCCCGGACGTCGCTGGCGAACTCCCGGTCTTTGAGGTCGATCATCCCGAAGGGCTCGCGGGGTTCAAGCGGGTTCGGCACCTCGATACAGGCCTCGGCATCGTCGATGAGGTGGAATGAGCCGCTAACCTGGTCAGTCGTTCGCACCTCGAAGCCCGCTTGGTCGATCAGTTGCGTCTCGTAGCGCTCGACGACTTCCGGCGGAAGCGTCCGGATGAGGTCGGGCCCGAGCAGCACCGATACCGTCGCCCCGCGTTCGAGCGCACGTTGGAACGCCGCGGCGACCTCGTCACCGTACTCCCCAATATCGAACTGCGGCGTCGGGCCGCCGGCAACGGTTACCACCCGCTCGGTTGCGGTGTCCAGGCGCTCGATGAGCAGTTCGGCGGTCTCATCGGAGCCGACGGCGGCGGTCCAGAACCCCTCCTCCGCAGGCGACGTGGCGTCGAGGTCGGTCTCCAGCTTCTCGACGGTCGCTTCGTACTGGTTCTCCTGCTCCTGGAGTTCAGATCGCTTGGCCTCCAACAGCCGGTCGAGCGCAGCCTCCGGCTCGACGGCGACGTACTTTTTCGGCCGGCTGGCGGCCTGGCTCCTGGCGAGCCCCCGTTGCTCTAAATCGTTCAACACGTCGTACACTCGACCCATCGGGACGTCGCTCGCCCGTGAGAGCTCTTTAGCCGTGCTCGGTGAGGCCGAGAGCAACGCCCGGTACGCGCGTGCTTCGTACTCCGAGAGCCCAAGATCCCGCAAGTTTGCCATACCACGTTCTACTGACGGGGCGTGAAAAACTCTCCGGGCGTTTACCCGGGCGATTCGTTGGCGACTGTTTCTTCACTGCCAGCGGGGGGCGTTATCGCTGCGCGACGCGGGCCATCAGCGCTTCAGGGTCGCTCGCCGGCTCCTCGACGCCAGCGACGCGGGCGGTGCCCCGGTCCAGTTCCGGCGCGACGCGGTCGTCGGCGTTCGGGACGACCACTTTCTCGTGGTCAGCCACTCGGAGCGCGGCACGGTGCAGGTCGCTTCCTGGCTCGTCTGCGACGGCGATAACCAGCGGTTCCCGAACCAGCCGGCTCGCCGCAGTGCCGTACTCAGCGACCTGCACGCCGACGCGATGGGAGGCGCCGGCGAAGGCGCCGACGGTCTCCTCAGCAACCTGTCGATAGCGCTCTTCCCCAGTTAGCGCAGCGAGGTCGACCAGCACATTCGCCAGCGCGGCGTTGCCGTCGAGTGGGCGGAGCGGGCGGTCGAGCATGGCGATGCCCTCGCGCGGACCGTCGCGGAACGAGCCGCCTTCGTGGAGCGTCTCGATCGCGTGGTCCGCGACTGCGGCGGCGACGTCGACGCCGCGGCCCAGCGTCTGCTCGGCGCGAGTGAACGCGATGACGACGGCTGCGAGGTCGTCGAGCGTGTCTCGCGGGCCGGTCTCGCCGCGGTCGCGGAAATGGACGACCGAGCCGTCCTCGTCGACGAGCCCGTTTTCCAGATACTCCAGGACGCGCTCGCCGTAGTTGCGGGCACGCTCGTTGTCGGTGTAGCCGTAGAGCGTCAACAGCGCGTCGGCGGCGAGCGCGTTGCCACCGGCGTACGCTGTGAGGTCAGTCCGGGGCTGGCGCATCTCCCCGCGACCGGCCGCGTCCGTGCTCCAGTACTCTGGACCCTCGCCGGGCGACTGGCTGCCGCCGACGGCGACACCCGACCAGAGTTCGTCGGTGAGGAACGCAGCAGTCGCCGCTGCGGGTTCGCGGTAGGCGTCCTCGCCGGTGTAGACGTAGGCGTGGGCGAACGCCCGGAGCAGGCTGGCGTTGGTGTCGAGCAGCTTCGCGTAGTGGAGATCGCCCCAGTCCCGGCGGCCGGCATAGCGGAAGAAGCCGCCGACCACGTCGTCGTGGAGGTGGTCCCGGACCGCGTCGAGGGTTCGAAGGGCCTGATCGCGCTCGCGTTTGAGGGCAAACTCGACAGTTCGGGCGAGCGGGAACTTCGCCTGTTCGCCCCAGCCCCCGAAGCGGTTGTCGAACTTCTCGTCGAGCTGGCCGGCGATATGCTCTTCGATGGCCGAGTTAACCCCACCAGCGGGCGGGAGGTCCCCCGAAAGCGCGCGCGGTACGCGCCCGGCATCGTCGCCTTTCTCGACGTAGGTTTCGGCGACGCGCTCGAGCACCTGGCGCATCCCGTCGGGCATCAGTGCGGTGGCACCGGAGATGAGCTTCCCCTCCGGCGTCAGGAACACCGTCGAGGGGAACCCCCCGGCGGCGTAGCGCTCGCGAATCCGGGGCCGGCGGTCAGCGTCGACACGGATGGGGACGTAGCGGTCGTTCAGGTTGGCGGCGATACCGGGGTCGGCGTACGTGGTGGCATCCATCTCGTGGCAGTCCACACACCACGTCGCCGAGAGCGAGAGCAGGACGGGAACCGACCGCTCTCGGGCCTCGGCGAACGCCTCCTCGCCCCACTCGCGCCACTCGACGCGTGTCTCCTCCTGCATATCCGTAGTTCCGTTCGTGGTGGGGGTAAGCGCGTCGGAAGCGAGGTCGGGACAACGCGAGGGACCGCAGGGAGCGAGCGGGAAACCGACCTCGGCGCGAGCGCTCACGAAAAAACCCATCGATCATTGACCCAGAGAACCCAGCCCAGCCGCTATGGACAGATAACCGAGAGAACCGTGGAAAGAGCGCCGCCGATGGGATTACGTTCGGAACGACTCGCCGCAGCCACACTCACTGACGACGTTCGGATTCTCGACGTGGAAGCCGGCCGCCTGTAGCCCTGACTCGAAATCGAGTACGGAGCCCCCGACGTAATCCACCGAGGCAGGATCGACAAACACCCGCAGGTCGTGGAACTCGACGACAGCGTCCTCCGCTTCCGGTTCGTGCTCGAAGCGCATCCCGTAGGAGAGGCCGGCACAGCCGCCCTGCTGCACGTAGAGACGGAGCCCCGCGATATCGGGGTCCATCCCTTCGCTTTCGAGCAGGTCGAGAGCCTCATCCGCGGCGTCCTCGGTCACCTCGATTGCTGGATCGGCGTCCGCAGTAGTGACGCTCATAGAGTCCGATTATGACCGAGCGGGCATAACCTTGGCGCCGTTCCAATGGGGACTGCAGGAAAGCGAGAACGTAACCGAAAAACCGAAATCGGGAGAAACTGTCCCGAGATGGAGCTGTAGAGTCAACCCGGCGTCCCTGCTCCAGTACTTCACTTCGCCCGTGCAGACGGGTATATCCGTCCGCATCGACTGCAAGAAGCTGTTCCCGGAATTTCCCGGCAAGCGAACTGGTGTGCGTTACAGCACCGCACGCATCAGCAGGGGTCGCCTGCCTCGGCGTGTCCGACGAGCAGCGTCGTTCCCTCGCCAGTAATCAGTCGCACGTCTCCGAGACCGGCGTCGGCCGCAGCCGTCCACAATGCCTCGGCGTCGTGGAACCGTACCGGCACCGTCTCGCTCGTCGTCGCGCTCTCGCCGGACGCCTCGTCCGTCACGCGATACCCCATCCGGAGGTCGATCCCCTCGTGACCGGTTCCGGGACGGTCAGTCACCGAGCGTTCGAGTCGGTAGCCGCTGCCGCGGAAGACGCCAACGGACTCCGTTCGCCCCCGAACCGCCGACGCGTCGGTGACGACACGCAGCAGGAGCGTCCCGCCGGGGGCGAGACGGGGAACCGCGGCGTCGAGGAGTGCCTGAGCGTCCTCAGCGGGCTGTGCCGCCGGCGCACCCATCGCGACGACCGTATCGAACGACTTGGCGGTCGGGGGGCAAGTCGGGGCGGCGACGGCGACCCCCGCCTCCGGTGCTCGGTGGGTGGTAAACCGCAAGAGGGCAGGGTACTGGCTCACGCCGAGAACTCGGTGGTAGCGCTCCGTGAGCCGGGAGAGCATCGCGCCGACGCTACAGCCGAGTTCGAGCGCGCGGCCCGAGTCGGCGGCGAACGCCTCGACGGCTTCGAACTCCCCGGCGACGCGCTCCTCGCTGGTCAGCCGGTCGAACAGCGGAGCCAGCGTCGTGTACAGTGAGTGTTCACCCTCGGGGTACCGCAGCAGGCGTTCGCAGGCGTCCGCAAACGTCGGTGCGGCGGGTCTGGGCATCAGGCGTCGTCGCCAGCGTGGTCACGGGCAGCCCTCTCATCGTCGGCCAGACGCATGCGGACGCTCTCGGCGTGGGCTTCCAGCCCTTCCGCCTCCGCGAGCGTGGTAATGGTGTCGCCGAGGCCCTCGAGCGCCTCGCGGTCGAGTCGCTGGACCGTCGTGGAACGCAGGAAATGGTCGACAGAGAGCCCGCCGAAGCGCTTTGCGGCGCCACCGGTCGGCAACACGTGGTTCGTTCCGGTGGCGTAATCGCCCGCCGCAACCGGGGCGTACGGGCCGAGAAAGACGCTACCGACGTTAGTGATGCGTTCCAGCAGCGCCTCGTCGTTCTCGGCCTGGATGGAGAGATGTTCTGTGGCGTACTCCTCGGCGAACAGCACCGCCTCGGGCATCGAGCGCGCGGTGAACACGCCCGATGCCTCGTTGCCGAGTGCGGTCCGAATGGTCTCCTCGCGCTCGCGCTCGCTGGCCTGACGGTCGAGTTCCGCAGTAATCTGCTCTGCGAGCACCGGGTCGTCAGTGACGGCAACGGAGCTCGATTCGGGGTCGTGCTCGGCCTGAGCGAGCAGGTCACTCGCGACGTACGCGGGGTCGGCCGTCTCGTCGGCGATGACCAGCACCTCGCTCGGGCCGGCGAGGAAGTCGATCTCGACCTCCCCGCGGACCTCAGCCTTCGCGGCGGTGACCCAGCGGTTCCCCGGCCCGACGATCTTCTGGACGGCGTCGACGGTCTCCGTGCCGTAGGCGAGTGCGCCGATGGCCTGGGCGCCGCCGACGGAGTAGACCGCGTCCGCGCCGGCCTTGTGAATGGCCGCGAGCGTCACTGGGTTCATCTCCGCTGCAGGGGGTGTGGCGACAGCAACGTGGTCGACGCCAGCCACGTTTGCAGGGACGACACCCATGATTGCGCTGGAGGGGTAGGCGGCTGCGCCGCCGGGGACGTAGACCCCGACCCGCTCGAGCGGGCGGAACCGCCGGCCGAGTTCACGGTCATCGAACTGGTCGCGCCAGTCTTCAGGGCGCTGGCGCTCGTGGAACTCCCGGACGTTTTCGATAGCGGTATCGATAGCCGTCAACGTCTCCTCGTCGACGTCCTCGGCGGCGCGCTCGGCCTCGGCGGTCACATCGAGGTTGCCCACGTCGACGCCGTCGAACTCACTAGAGAACTCCCGGAGCGCGACGTCACCCTCGTCGCGAACCCGTGGAAGGATCTCTTGGACGTCGCCGCGGGCGTCCTCGACACCGGCGTCACGCTCGAACAGCGCCCGCCGCTCGCCGGTCGAGAGGTCAGAAATCGCTCGTGGTTGCATGGCTATCCTTTCAGCGTCGGCGCCTAAGGTGGTTGCGGATGGCCGACGCTCGGAAACCTGAGAACAGGGAGCCGCGGCGCCGACGTGTGTCGGTCGACGGCGCTCCCGCTCGAAAATGGTGAGTTCAGAGGTCCGAACCGCACCAGACCCCGATAGTTACAAGAACTGCGCCGAAGCTGAAATCCGAGTTAGAGTCGGGTCAGGTTCGTCGCGCGAGGGCCCTTGTCGGCCTGTTCGATGTCGAACTCGACCTCCTGCCCCTCCTCCAGGTCGGGACCGCCGACGTCTTCCATGTGGAAGAATACGTCGTCGTCCGCGTCCTCAGTCTCGATGAATCCGTAGCCGCCCGTGTCGTTGAAGAAATCAACCGTTCCAGTCGCCATTACATCCGGTAAAACCCGCGTTTCACGGTTAACCCCTTCGGTCGGTGGCCGTGCGGGTGAACCGCTCACACGACACTCGGGAAGCGGCTCGGCGCTCCGGTTGGCGCCAAACTGGGGGAATGGGGCCGGTTCGACGGTGATTTACCCGAGGCGGCCACATGAATGGCCAGTGGACCCGAACGACGTTCGAGAGGGCTGGGCGGAACGCTCAGGCGAGTTCTCGCCGACCTACTACGCCCATCGCGGGCCCAACGAGGCCAGTGCGTCGATCAGGGAGCTACTGGAGCATTTCCTCGGGACGGACGCCCGGGTGCTCGAGATCGGCTGTAGCTCCGGTCGGCATCTCGCCCACCTCCTCGACAGCGGGTTCGAGAACCTCCACGGCCTCGAGCTCAACGAGGACGCGCTGGACGTGATGGCCGAGCAGTATCCAGCGCTTGCCGACGATGGCACGTTTTACCCCGGCCACGCCGGGGAGCTGCTGCCGGAGTTCGACGACGGCGCCTTCGACGCCGTGTACAGCGTCGAGACGCTCCAGCACATCCACCCCGACGAGGCCGAGGACGTGTTCGACGAGGTGGCGCGGGTCACCGGCGACCTGCTCATCACCGTCGAGAACGAGTCCGCCCGCACTGCGGGCGGCCGCACGGACGCTGACGTCTCCTACGTGAACGACGAGTTCCCGCTCTACCACCGGGACTGGAAGGGAATTTTCACCGAACGGGGGTTCGCCCAGCTGCTCGAGGAGTCGAGCAAGCGCCGGGACACGCTGCGAGCGTTCCGCCGGCCGTAGTCGCCGTTGACCTGCAAAGCGTTCCGCCGGCCATCCTTCGAGCCGCAGGTGCGTCTGCTGCCCGTTATTCGGTCGTATCCAGCCCCGCGATCTCATTTGCGGGGCATTTCTGCGTCGCCCCAGTGACGGTGAGTATCGCACCCGCGACCAGTAGCGTTCCCGCAGCGATCACGCCGAGGCTCCCCCAAACCCCGAAGTCCACCGGCCCGACGAACGACAGGAGGCCGATAAGCAACAGGAGTGGGCCGGCGACGAGACGCGCTTTCCGATCGAATCCACCGACGTTTCGGTCCATACGGGGCGATACGACCGAAAGGGCTTGAAAACTCGCCCGGAACCGGGAGGCGCTCAGTTCTCGTGGGGCGTCGAGAGCACGACGGCGCTACCGGTGATAACCGGTTCAGGGTCCCGGTCGCGCCCGAACTCGGCGACAGTGACGATAGGCTCTCGGTTGTTCCCGAAGTCCTCTCGGGAGGCGGCGCAGGCGGCGGCGAGCGTCCTGCGCTGGGTCCACTGACTACTCGAACTGGTCCCGGACCAGCCCGGCAAGGAGTGTTGCGAAGCCGGTTCCGTCGCTCCAGAACGCGGACTCACGCCCGCCCCTCGCGATATCCGCATCGGGGAGCACGCTCAGCAGGACAGTATCCTCATCGACCAACAGCACGCGGCCGACACTGATCTCGTTGCCCTCCTCGTCTTCGACGGCTATGATTTCGAGACCGGCGGCGGCCGCCGCCGCGCGCACCTGTTCGTCGGCACTCACGACCGTCACATCGGCGCCCTCGGCCGCCGCAGCCTCCAGTGCGTCGGCCACGGCGCCCTCGATGAGCGCCAGTTCACCGGTTGCGTAGAGCAGTTCGTCCCCGGCGGACGCCGCCAGTGAGGTGACCCGGGCGGTGATACTCTCCTGGCCCTCCGTCGTCCAGATGGCCTCACGACTCTCCTCGCCAGCGTGTTCCCCCTGGACCTCCTGCAGATAGTCGAAGGCGTCGTCCGCGGTCGAGCGCAGCCGCTCGTAGAGCAGCTCCTGTGCCTCCTCGACCTCGACCGGCCGGTATCGCTTGGGCGAGCCCTCCTGCACGTCGGCCAGCCCGAACGCCTCCAGCTCTCCCATCGCGCCGTACACCTGCGACCGGGGGACGTCGGCCACCTGGGCGACGTCGCTGGCGGTCGAGACCCCGAGCTTCTGGAGCCCGACGAACGTCCGTGCGGCGTATGTCGAGAGCCCGAGGTCGGTGAGCGCCTCGGTGGCGTCGGCGTCGTTCATCCTCCTACTCCTCCTCGGTTGACCGTAACTCCGAGGCTCCGTTTCGGGCCCAGGCCCGGTGTATGCGATCGAGCTGTGTCGCCGACAGCGCTCCCTCCGCGAAGCTGTCGTAGGCATCCGAGAGATCCGACTCCGAGACCGTGCCAGCGGCGGTGACGCGCTCGAACACGTCGCTGACAACCTCGACGTGCTGTTCGCCCTCGACGGCGACGCGCTCGCCACCGACGAGCAGCTCCCCTGAGAACTCGAGACGGTCCCCGTCGGCGGCATCCGGTGGAACGGTCGTCCGGTAGCGGAGTAGGGGGGCGTCCTCGTCGGCGTCGGGGGCCGCTGCACTCTCCCACGCAACGTAGAGCACCCCGTCGATCGATCGGGACTCCGCGGGCATCGGCGTTGTCTCGATGATGGCTGCGTCCTCGGCGGCGCGCTCACTGAGCACCGTCCGCCCGTGCACACCCGCAGTCGTGACGGTGACGACAACCGTCTCGCCCGGCGCGGCGACAGCCCGCTCGAACTGGCGATTCACGTAGGGGCTGTCCGGTCCGCTAGCGGCCACGGCTTCGGTTGCTGGCGATTCGCCTGCAGCCGTGGGCAGTGCTGCGCTATCGGACTCGTGGGTGCGCTCGTCCCCGGCCGTCTCGCGGCCAACGAACCGAGTCCAGACCGCAAGCAACGAGGGGAGCACCAGCACGCTCGCGAGGAACGCGTAGATGATGGTGAGCCCGGTGATCTTCCCGAACTGCTGAAGCGGCGGCAGGATGGCGAAGACGAGCACGCCGAACCCACCGACGGTCGTCGCCGCCGAGCCGAGGAGCGCGCCGCCGGTGCCGGTGACCGCGCGGTCCATCGCCGTCCACATCTCGCCAGTGCGCTGGAGCTCCTGGTTGTAGCGCTCCGAGAGGTGGATGCTGTAGGCCACTCCCAGGCCCACCGTGAGGCTGGTGATCATCCCTGTCAGGACGTTGAACGGGATGTCGAGTAGATACATCGTTCCGAGGATCCACGTCACGCTGAGAGCGACGGGCATCAGTGTCACGACTCCCAGTGTCGCGCTCCCCTCCGTCAGCCGGTACGCGACCATCAGGAAGAGGAACGTGGCCACGAGTGTGATGACGAGGCTCTGGATGACAGTTTCGAGCAGTTCGTCCTGGACAATCTTGTTCAGCACGACGTTCCCCGTCGCCGTCGCCTCCAACCCGTCGCCGTCGAGTTCGGAGGCGACGGCCCGCATCTGCTCGGTGACCGCGTCACCGCTGGCGCCGCCCTCGATAGGGACGGTCATCCGGACGGCGACGTACTCGCCGTCCGCACGGTCGATGACGCCCGCCGCCCGGTCAGGCGCGACCTCGTACAGCTCGTCGTAGAGCTCGCCGATGTTCCGGTCGGGAACGCCGTCGCCGTTGCTGTCGGCGGCGACGAAGCTCTCGTTGAACGACTCGTTCTCCCTCGCGACAGCGCGCATCACTGAGAGCGGGCTGGTGATGCGGGCCTCGCCGTTCGGGAGCTCCTGGACGACCGGCTTGTCCGACGCCGTCCGTTCGGCGGCGTCGATTCGCTCGAGCACGTCCGCCTGCGTCACTCCGCCCGACCCCCTGGACTCGAGCAGGATCTGAGCCTGGGAGTCCTCACGGACGAAGTTCTGGTTGACGTACTCCAGATTCTTTTTGGCCGTGTACTCGCCGGGCGCGAAGGGCTCGGGAAGCTCGTTCATCCAGTCCGGCGGTTCCTCAGCGAGGAAGTCCGACTGCTCGAAGGAGGTGTCGACCTGCGTCGCTCCGTAGGCACCGCCGGCACTCAGCAGGAGCGCGGCGACGATGATCAGATATGGGCTCTTGCGTGCAGCGGTCGAGCCGACCGCGAGCACGGTGGAGAACGCGCCGCCGCCGGTGCCGAACGCACGCTTCTGGCGGTCGTAGCCCCAGCGTTCGAGGAGTTCGTCGAGTTCGACTTTCACCGCTGGCATCAGCACGGCGAACACGAGCAGCGCGGAGAGAATGCCGACGGAGCTGACGATTCCGAAGTCCTGAATCGGCGGGACGGGGCTGGTCAGATTCGAGAGGAAGCCGATGACCGTCGTCGCGGTGACGTACACCAGCGCGATTCCGACACCGGTGAGTGCGGTCCGCATCGACGCCCGCGGGCCGACAGCCGTCTCGGCCTCCCCGCGCTCCTCACGGTGGCGCATGAAGATGTGGATCGCGTAGTCGATGCTCAGCCCGATGAGCAGCACTGGGACGGCGATGAAAATCTGGTTGAAGTCGACCCCGGTCCAGCCCATGAAGCCGAACGTCAGCAGCAGTACCGCGCCGATCCCGACCAGCCCGAGCAGGATGTCGAGCAGGTCGCGGTAGGCGACGATGAGCGCCGCCAGCACGAACAGCACGGCGAGAGGCCCGACGATGAGGATACTGTCGGTCATCGAGTTGTTGATTTCCTCCCCGATGATGCCGGCACCGAACACCAGATACTCGCCGCCGTCGGCGTTCCGCCCGAGCTGCTGTATCGCCAGCTGGCCGTCGGTAACCTGCTCGCTTGCGGTGCCGCTGGCGGCGTTGCTCTCACCTTCCATCGTCACCAACAGCATCGTCGCCTCGGCGTCGGTCGACCCGGGGTCGTAGCTCGTCGGCATGAACCCGAGCGCCGTGGGGCCACCGTCGGTGCCGCCGCCGCCCCCGAGAACGGCATCGATCGTCGTATTCAGCGATGATTCGTTCATCGAGCGGAGCTGTTCCTGTTGCTCCTCGAGACTGGCGTTCGAGGCGTTGCGGTACTCCGCCTGTTCGGCCTGCAGTTCGGTCGAGAGCTCCTGCAGCCGGTCGGCGTCGGCCGCTAACTCGTCGGCTCGCTGCTCCAGTGTGCGGTACTCCTCGGCGAGCACGCCGCGCGTTCCGAGCCGGTAGGCGGCTTCGGCCTCCGACTGGGTACTGGCGTTCCGAAGCTCCTGGGCCGCGGTCCGGAACGTCTCGCGGTCGCTGCCGTTCAGTTCGACGCTCGTGTTCGCCTGCACGTCCTCGAACGCGGCATCGATGTCCGCATTGGGGTTCGAGCGAAGGGACGTCAGCTGCTCACGCAGTAGCCCCGCCGTCGCGGCCAGCGTCTCGTTGCGCTCGGCAATCGCCTGCCGTTCGGCACTGACGTTCCGGTTCAGCGACTCCACCTGCACCGCGAGCCGTTGCACGTCGCGACCCTCCTCAGCGGTGATGGCCGCCGTCGCGAGTACGTTCGCGACGCTGACCGTCCCGCGCTCGGCTCCGAGCGTCCGGTTGACTGTCTCGTTCTCCCGGAGCGTCTGTTGATACTCGAGGAGCGCGACCAGTGACTCCTGGTCGAGCACGTCGTCGTCCCGGAGGATCACCTGGGCGGTCGTCGTCTCCTGGTCACCAGCCGAGAAGTTGGACTGGATGTAGTCGAGCTTCTCGGACTCGGGAGAGTCGGTCTGGAACTGGTCGAGCGAGGAGGACTGGCCGACCATCGGCGCACCGGCGCCCACCACTACCGTCAACAGCAGTGTCAGGGCGATAACGGCCCGGCTGTGCTCGAGTACGAGGTCGACGGCGGTACCGATCCCCCGCATTACTCACCCACAGCTCCGATCAACGGCGTTGGATCCATCTGTATGTACTCTCCTACTAACAGTCTACAGTTAACCCTTCCGAGACCGGCAGTTGTATCCGGGCGGTCGCGGACGGAACTCTTTACTCGCCGACTGCCCGGTATTGCGCATGGCTATCGTCCCGGACCGGTTCCGCCCCTACTTCGCCGGGCTGCTCGGCATGCTGGTGACGGGGCTCGGACAGCTCTATCTGCGCCGCTGGCTCCGCGCGTTCGCCTGGTTCGCCCTCGCGTTCGGGGTCTCGCTCGCGTTCGTCCCCGAATCGGCTGCTGCCAACGTTCTCAGCGGCGAGGCAGTCGATCCGTTCGCCCTGTTGCCCGGGGCGCTCGTCGGCGCCGCGAGCGCGATCGACGCGTTCATTCTCGCACGGCGGGAGGTCGCCGCCAAGACGGACGATCCGCGCGCTGAAGGAACCGGTCCGGCCGACGCGACCGAAGTCGCCCCGATGACCGGCGAGGCGCCCCCCGTGACCGGCGACGCGGAAACGCTCGAAGCGACTGCGGATCAGAAGATCGACTGTCCCGCCTGCGGGAAGCCGGTCGACCCCGATCTGGGTTTCTGTCACTGGTGTACGACCGAGTTCGCGACCGGCGGCACCGAGGACGCGAACAACGCCAACTGAGTGGTTCTCGCGTGTGATCTATCTACGTTTCACGCCCTGACCCGTCCTGACTGAACGTTCAGTCGACAGGCTTACCCCTACTGACTGACTATTCGGTCAGTATGGAGGAGACGCCGCCGTTTGTCACGGAGCCAGAAGACACCCGCGGGGAGATTATGGCCGCGACCTACCGCGCGCTCTGCCGCCACGGCTACTCGGGAATCACGGTCCAGCGCATCGCCGAGGAGTTCGAGAAGAGCAAATCGCTGCTCTATCACCATTACGACGACAAGGACGAGCTCCTGCTCGCCTTTCTCGCCCACATGCTGGAGCAGTTCGAAGCAGCGGTTCCGGAGTGTGAGGCCGAGAGTCCCACCGAGCAACTCGACGAGATGCTCGACCAACTGCTCACTGAGAGCGAGCCCCCGGAGGCCCAGCAGTTCATCACGGCGATGGTCGAACTCCGCGGACAGGCCGCCCACGACGAGCGCTACAGGGCACAGTTCGGCCAACACGACCGGGCCTTCCACGACCGGCTCGTCGCCGTCATCGAGGCGGGTATGGAGACCGGTTGCTTCCGGGATGTCGACGCCGAGCGGATCGCCACGTTCCTGCTGACGCTCACGACCGGCGCGATGACTCGCCGAGCCACCGTGGAGGCTGCTGCTGGCGCGACAGTTCGCGATGAGGTCGAGACCTACGTCGACCGGAGGCTCCGGGCGGAGGGCGACGATGAGTGAGCCATCCCAGCAGTCCGAGGCGACTGCCGAGACCGAGACAGCGCGACCACCGGCGGTCCAACTCCGGGACGTGTCCAAGATCTACCAGATGGGCGGTCAGGCCGTCCACGCGCTCGACGGCGTCTCGCTCAGCATCCAGCGGGGGGCCTACACAGCGGTGATGGGCCCCAGCGGCTCGGGCAAAAGCACCCTGATGAACGTCGTCGGCTGTCTCGACACGCCGACGGAGGGCGTCGTCGAGGTGGACGGCGTCGACGTGACGTCGCTCTTGGACACCGAGCGCACCGCGCTCCGTGGCGACGAGATCGGCTTCGTCTTCCAGACGTTCAACCTCATGCCCCAGCAGACCGCCCAGGAGAACGTCGAGCTCCCGATGACGTTCCAGGGCATCAGCGGGGCGGAGCGCCAGGACCGAGCCACGGAACTCCTGACCCGCGTCGGGCTGGGTGACCGGCTCGACCACAAGCCGAGCGAGCTTTCCGGCGGCCAGCGCCAGCGAGTCGCGATCGCTCGCGCACTCGCGAACGACCCCGCCATCATCCTCGCCGACGAGCCAACGGGGAACCTCGACAGCGAGACGGAGGCCGAGATCCTGGAGCTGTTCGAGGAGCTGAACGCCGCCGGCAACACGATCCTCGTGGTCTCTCACGAGCGGATCGTCGCCGAGCACGCCGAGCGAATCATCCACCTGTTCGACGGCGAAGTGGAGAAGATCGAGGAGATCGACGACCGACGTATCGCCGGGGAGCCTGGGCGATGAAGCTCGTCGAGAGCGTCCGGATGAGCTGGCGGGCGATCCGCGGTCACGAGCTCCGCTCGGTGTTGACAGTGCTCGGCGTCGTCATCGGTGTCGGCTCGGTCATCACGTTCGTGACGCTCGGCGCGAGTCTGCAAGCCGCCGTCATCGGCGACGTCGCGACCACCAGCCCCGAAATCGGCGTCTCCGTGGGGCCTGCGAACCAGCAGGGCCCCGGCGGTGACAGTTCGCTCCCGGTGTTCACTGAACACGATATCGCCCAACTACAGGGAATCGAACACGTCGGACGCGTCGTCCCCCGCGGGTCAGTCGCCGTCTCGTCGCTCGGGAACGGGAACCAGACCATCGCGTGGGGCGCGGTGACGGCGACGACGCCCGCCCAGTTCGAGGGCGGGGACTTCGAGGCCGGCGGCGCGTTCGAACAGGGCACTGAGGAGGCGGTGCTCAACGCCCCAGCCTCTCAGATGTTCGCCGAGGACGTCAGCGTGGGCGACGAGATCGTCCTCCAGGTCGGCGAGAACCGCTCGCGGACGGTCACCGTCGTCGGCGTGCTCAACGCCTCCGATTCGGGCGGATTCGGCGGCCCCCCGGAGCCGGCCATCTACGTGCCGACCGACCCGTTCTACACGACGACCGTCGAGAGCCCCGCAGTGAGCGAGCAACAGCGCGCCTACCCGGCGGTGACGATTCAGGCGACGAGCTACGAGCGTGTCACCGACGTGGAGCCGACCGCGCGTGACTACCTCGTCAACGAGTCCGACGCGAGCCAGCTCAAACCCGACTCCTACGAGATTTCACTCGTGACCAACGATCAGCTCGTCGAGCAGATCCAGAGCCTGCTGAGTACCTTCACCAGCTTCATCACTGGTATTGCGGTCATCTCGCTGCTGGTCGGCGCCATCGGCATCGCCAACATGATGCTGGTGAGCGTCACCGAGCGGACCCGCGAGATCGGGATCATGAAGGCCGTCGGTGCGACTCGCCGGGATATCGTCCAACTGTTCCTGGTCGAATCCATCATCCTCGGCGTCGTCGGCTCGCTAATCGGAACGCTCGTCGGACTGGCGGCCGGCTACGCGGCGGCGGCGTACCTCGAGTTCCCGGTCGCGTTCGCGCCGGAGTGGTTCGCCATCGCGGTCGCGGTCGGCATCGGCGTCGGCGTGCTCGCGGGTATCTATCCCGCGTGGGACGCCGCCCGAACCGACCCAATCGACGCGCTCAGACACGAGTGAGCGCGACGAGCTCGCGGCAGCCACTCAGACGAACTGCGGGCCGTCGTCGGCTTTCAGGATGCGCCTGATGGAGCCCCACGTCGAGATGAGGGTGTAGTCCCCGGTGACGCCCTCGATGGCGCTGTCCCGGACGGCTTCGAGTTCGAACCCCTCACCGGTCGCGGTGGTGACGTGCCGGGCCGTCTCGGCCTCGGGGTCCGCGATCAACCGGGAGGTCGTCTCGTCCAATCCGAGCCCGGCCATCGCCAGCGCGGCGTGGGAGTTGAAGTTCCGGGGGAAACGTGCACAGAGCCCCCGTGTCGGGCCGTCGTAGACGACGGTTCGGCCGTCGATGTCGTCTCTCGACACCTTGCCGGCGTACTCGAAGTCGAGGTGGCCCGGTGCTTTCGTCGCCTCGATCTCGACGGACTCCAGTTCGCCACGCGCGTCGGCGAGACCGTCGATGCCGAACAGCGCTGCGTGGGGAAGGTACATCTCGTTCTCGCTCTGGGTCGCGAGCGTCCGCAGTCGCTCCTCCACGTCGGGATCGGCGAAGGCCGAGCCCGAGAGGACGAGCAGGTCACTGACCGACAGCACCGGTTCGGCGAGCGTCTCGAGCGCCGCGGGGGTGGCCGCCTCGACGGCCATGTCGACGGGGAACGTAGCGAGCTCCTCGGGTTCGGTCAGCTGGAGTTCGTTCGGGAGCCCAGGCTTCTT
Source organism: Halolamina sp. (assembly GCF_036626355.1). Classification (GTDB taxonomy): domain Archaea; phylum Halobacteriota; class Halobacteria; order Halobacteriales; family Haloferacaceae; genus Halolamina. The sequence goes on from NZ_JAZKRY010000046.1 coordinate 19,504, forward strand.
CGAGCGGACGTAGACGTACGCCAGGTCGAACTCGGAGTTCGCCCGCACCCGGTCGGCGAGGTCCACGCCGATACGACCGTAGCCGATGAGCCCGATGGTGTACGTCATTGGTGGGACACCAGGAGGTTCTCACCGGATTTGGCGTCGAACAGGTGGATTTCGTCGGTGTCGACGGTGAGCTGAATCGTATCACCGACGGACGCCTGGGTGTCGTTCGAGATTCTGGCGCTGAACTCGGCGTCCTCGTCGTCCTCACGGGAGAGCGGGCGAACGGCCAGGTCCTTGTGCGGCCCCATCGGCTCGACGACCAGCACGCGGGCATCGAACGACCGGCCGGCCGCTGGCTCTTCCTCCAGTAGTGTCGCGTCGGCGAACCCCTCAGGGCGCACACCGAGTTCTAGGCGGTCGGTGTCGCCGCCCCACTCCGTGAGGCGCTCTCCGACGGAGGTGGGTAACGTGAGTTCGAACCCCTCGCCGGTGACGCGGACGCCGTCGTCGGCCACGTCGGCGGTCACCCGGAAGAAGTTCATCGGCGGCTCGCCGATGAACCCCGCGACGAACCGGTTTGTCGGCTGCTCGTAGACGATCTCCGGGCTGTCGACCTGCTGGATCTCGCCGTCGTTCATCACCACGACGCGGTCCGAGAGCGTCATCGCCTCGGCCTGGTCGTGAGTGACGTAGAGCGAGGTCTTGCCCACCCGGTCGTGGAGCTTGTTGAGCTCGGTCCGCATCTCGATGCGGAGCTTCGCGTCCAGGTTCGACAGCGGCTCGTCGAAGAGGAACAGCTCCGGGTCCCGGATGATGGCGCGCCCGAGCGCCACGCGCTGCTGCTGGCCGCCCGAGAGGTCCGAGGGGTGGCGGTCCAGCAGCTCGCCGATGCCGAGCATCTCGGCGGTTTCGACGACGCGCTGTTCGATCTCCTCCGCCGGGTGTTTGCGGATCTCCAGCGGGAACGCGATGTTGCCCCGCACGGTCTTGTGCGGGTAGAGCGCGTAGTTCTGGAACACCATCGCCACGTCCCGTTCCCGTGGATCCTGGCCGGAGACGTCCTCGCCGCGGATGATTATCCGGCCCTCGCTGGGCTGTTCGAGTCCGGCGACGGTCCGGAGCGTCGTCGTCTTCCCGCAGCCCGAGGGCCCAACGAGGACGATGAACTCCCCGTCGTATATCTCGAGGTCGAAGTCGTCGACGGCGACGACGTCCTCGCCGTCGTCGTCGAACACCTTCGTCATGTGGTCGAGCCGGAGGCTCACGTCGCGACCCTCCGCCGTCTCCTCCACTACGCTCTTCCGTGCCGTACGCTCTACGGTGTCACTCATTTGCTTCACTCCGTGCGCTTGGCCGTGTTAACGCTGTCGTCGCCCGGTCGGCGCGGGGGCTCCGGGTCATCCCTTCATCCCTCCCGTCAGGCCGACGACGATGTACCGCTGGAAGAAGATGACCACCAGCGCCGACGGGATGACCGAGACGATCGAGGCGGCTGCCATCGCGCCCCAGTCGATGCCGGCGTCGCCGACGAACAGGAACGTCGCGACCGGGATGGTCATCGAGTTCAGGTCGGTGGCGACGGTGAAGGCGAACAGGAACTCCCGCCAGGAGTAGAGGAAGGTGAGGATGGTCCCGGCGGCAAAGCCCGGCAGGACGACCGGGAAGACGACGTGCCGGAACGCCTGGATCTTCGTACAGCCGTCGACGCGGGCCGCCTCGTCCAGCGCCTGCGGGATGGTGATGAAGAAGTTCCGCATGATGTAGATGACGAGCGGCAGCCACAGGTAGACGTTCGCGATGACGATGCCGACCTTCGTGTTCAGCAGTCCGAACGTCGTCATGATCTGGTAGTACGGCGTCACCAGGCCGATGGGTGGGAACAGCCGCGTGAACAGCACGAACACGAAGACGGCGTTGTCGTACGGGAACCGGAACCGGCTGAAGACGTAGCCGGCCGGCGTCCCCAGTACCATGACGATGATCGTCGACGTCGAGGCGATGATCACGCTGTTGACGACCGCGCGCCAGAACCCGCGGTCGAACAGCGCCCGCTCGTACGCCGCCAGCGTCGGCTCCAGCGGCAGGTACGTCAGCGCCAGCACCCCCTCCCGTGTCTTGAGGGAGGTGACGAGCTGCCACACCAGCGGCGAGATGATGAAAAAGACCGCCAGGAACAGCACCAGGTGGATGATGTACCGGCTCTCCAGCAGGTTCCAGAACTGCTGTCGGCGCCGGTACTGCTCGATAGTGAAGTCTGCGCCCGCCATGTTATAGCTCGATCTCCTCCATCTGTTCGAGGATGAAGTACACGTACCCCGTGGCGACGACGAGCGTCACCGCGACGAGGAACACCGAGACGGCCGAGGCGAACCCGTAGTCGAGCAGCTGGATGCCGAAGCGGTGGATGTAGATGGCGAGCGTCTCGGTCGCGCCGCCGGGGCCGCCGCCCGTCGTCGAGAACGGGATGGCGAACGCGCGGAAGGCGAACATCCAGGTGATGAGTCCTGCGACGAAGAAGGAGGGACGGAGATACGGTAACGTGACGTTCCAGAACGTCTGGAACGTCGTCGCCCCGTCGATCTTCGCTGCATCGTACATCTCCTGGGGGATGGACTGCAGCCCCGCCAACAGCACGACTGTCACGAACGGGATGCGGGACCACGAGTCCGCGAGGATGACGACGACCATCGCCGAGAGGGAGTGCCCCAGCCACGAGTAGGCGTTCTCGAGGATCCCGAGATCGATGAGCACCTTGTTGACGACCCCGAGTTGGCCGTTGAACATCCACCGCCAGGTGACGCCGACGATGGAGAGCGGCACCGCCCAGGAGATGAGTATCAGCGTCGAGTAGGTGTCACGGACGCGCTGATTGACGACCTTGTTCAGCGCGAGGGCGACGACCAAGCCCACGCTGATAGAGAACAGCAGCGAGCCGAACGAGTAGACGAGCGTCTTCTCGACGGCGTTCCAGAACGTCGGGTCGGTGAAGATGCGCCCGTAGTTGTACGCCGGCTCGAACGTCTCACCCAATCCCCGGGTGTTCTGCAGCGAGAGCCATAGGAGCATCACCGCCGGGTAGATGAACACCAGCACCAGAGCCACTAACGACGGCCCGAGCAGCACTGTCCGGATGTGGGCGTTCACCCAATCGGAGAGCCGGCCACTCAGGCCGCCCCCGTGTGGGCCGACATCACCGTCGAGCTCCTCAGTGGCCATGCCCTCCTCCGCTGACGTGCCGGGTCATCAGCTGTTGATCTCGTCGTCGACGAAGTCCTGGACCTGGTCCATTGCCGCCTGGGGCGACGTCTCGCCCTGGAGCGCGCGCTGGACCGGGCTGAGCATCTGCTGGAACACCGACGACATCTGCGGGAACAGTTCGAGCTGGCCGTTCTCGATGGCGCTCCCGATGGAGTCCCCGAACGTGACGAAATCGTTCTCGGCCGAATCGGTGTACACCTGGTCCATGTAGGAGATGTTCCCCTCGTAGGTGAACTCCAGCCACTGGGTGTAGTAGCTCAGCTTCAGGTCGCCGTAGAGCATCGCTGCAAGCTTGTGCCCCGTGTCCGAGAAGCGGTTGATACTCGTCGTGTTCGGCGCGACCAGCCCCGCCTGCGTGGGCGACGGCCCTTCGTTCGCCGCCGGCGGCGTGACGACCTGGTACTCGCTGCCGGCCTCGTACTCCTGCAACAGCCGCGGGATGAAGTCGCTGAACGCTGTGGTGTAGGCCACCTGGCCCGAGCCGAACAGGTCGACGATGTCTCCCTCGCCGTACGAGATGACGTCGCTGGGGACGTAGTCGTTGTCGCGCCACTCCTTCATCTTCTGGATGACCCGAACGGCCTCGGGGGAGTTCATCACGATCTCGCCGTTGTCCCGGATCATGCTCCCGCCCTGCTGGAACAGCAGTTCGCGGAAGGAGTACGCCAGATACGTCGAGGTACCGGCGTAGTAGGCGAAGGCGTGGACGTCGGTGCCCTTGAACGCCTCGCCGAGTTCCTCGAGCAGGTCCCAGGACCACTGGCCCTGGAACCGCTCGGGATCGATTCCCTGTTCTTCGACGAGATCCGGCCGGAGGTGGCCCATGCTGGACTCCCCGATGTTCGGGTAGCCGTAGGTGTGGGTCCCGTCCATAGATTCGTCGAGGTCCCACGTGACGAGGCTCTCGAGCGCCGGGATGTACGGGTCGTAGCCGCCCTCCGGGTAGAGCGCGTCCGTCTGCTCTAGATAGCCCTGCTGGACGAACTGCGGGACGAGAATGCCGTCCACGTTGAACGCGTGCGGGCTCGGCTCCTCGGAGGAGAGGAACTGCTGTTCCTGGGTGTTTGCCTGGTCGACCCCTACTTCGATGACCTCGATATCGATCCCCGTCTTCTCGGTGAACAGCTGGTGGGCAGCCAGCGTCGCCGGGTCGAATTCCATGTTCGCGGCGCCGTGGTTGAGGATCGTCATCGAGTCGATATCGCCCGCAGCCGTGTCGTCCCAGCCCTCCGGCGGGGCCCAGACGTCGTTCTCGACCGCGCTCTGGAAGGCACCGCTGTCCGTCCACCCGCTGGCGTTCTGCCGGTCGGGGGTCTCGCGACGCGCCTCGATCGGCCAGTCGTCGGCCGCCCCGATCCGCCGTTGCTCCCAGTTCTCGCCGAGACCGAGTTCCTCGGCGGCAGCCATGAAGTCCTCGCTGTTGCCGCCACCGCCATCACCGAGGCCGGCACAGCCAGCCAGAGACGCTGCGAGCCCGGTTCCCGTCATCTTCAGGACATTGCGTCTGTTTACCACGTTATTATTTGACATACCTAATCTAATACGGTATGATAATTATTAAACATTGTCCCGGCAGGCCTCGAGGT
>NZ_JAZKRY010000047.1:0-22990 GCF_036626355.1 Halolamina sp.
AGTAAGAGAGTATCTATTTACCGGGGATGACCGTCCCGCCACAAACTCTGAAACCTGGATGTCAGTTTGCAGACTGGAGGATACCAACGGAACACTTTTATGCAACTGTTCCCCTTCCAATCATAATGCTACCCCCTAAAACCGAGATATCTGCGTTCGTGGTTATGCTTCTACTAATCATCTCAGTAGCAGCTCCAGCGATGGCTGCGGGTGAAACTGCCGAAGAACCCGCATCGGTTGATAGCCCCCTCGTCGGGGCCACGGATGACCGTTTTGTCAGTTCTGCGGAATTCGTCAACTCCTCGGCGAACCTCTCTGTCTGGAAGCGCGCCGCCCTCCCGCTGCGGGTCGATACGTCAACGAGCGCGACGCAGGTCAAGGGCCCGGAAACGTTCGTTAACGTGACAACGCTTGAGGACGGCGAAGGCCCGCTGAACAAACGAACAATGGCGGTGTACAACACGAGTTCGACGATTTCAGTGGAGTTCAAAGAACGGACACCCACCGCTAACACGACGCAGTTCAGCGGTGAAAACGTCCAGCTCGTTGTCGCCCGCGCCAAGGACTCCGCAAACACGAACGGCCTCGATTCGAACATGACGACCAACGAGGCCGTCAATCTCCTTCTGGCGCAGAACCTCTCCTCGGAGGACGCAAACGAGAACTTCACCTTCTACGAACCGAATTCCAGCCAGATCGACTCGGAGGGAGCAGTTTCGTTCAACCGCACACCGGATGAGCCCGGCCAGTACGCGTTCGTCCTCGTCGCATCCACCAACGGAGATGCAGTTACGGTCGACCAGGGGAATATCTCCCTCACTGCCGACGCACGTGTACTCGGCGTCGACGGCGCGCCCGTTCAGAAAGCCCAGGCAAGTGCGACACCCCAGAATACACCGGTCAATCCCGGTGAGAACATCAACTTCACCGTCGACGCAAACCTCGATGCAACAGCGGTGAACCACACCGTCGTCGTGTACAACGAGTCTGTGCTCAGCGACCAGTTTTCGACGGTGACGATCGACGATGAGATCGACAGCGACCTCACCGCCGACAACGTAACTATCGAACACAGCGTGAAATCGGTCGACGGCGTCGCCAGAGTCGAGAGTGGTGCCCAGGTGATGGGCGTCGACCTCGCTGACGGGACGGTGAGCCGGTCGGTCACCATCGCGTCCCTGATCGACTTCCTCGCGAACGAGACGAACCGGACAGCACCCGAAACGACGGCCACGGGCGATGTCGTCTTGAACGCCTCGATGACGTCCGTCGTCGACCAGCCGAACTCGACGACCGTCGACGTCGGCACGTCGGCGAACTGGACGAACGGGACCTACAAATACGTCTACATCGCCTCGACCAACAACTCGAGTCAGTTCAGTACGACGAAGGGGACTGTCGACGTCGGCAAGGAACCCGCACCGACGCCGACACCTGTTCAACTCAACATCACTCTCAATCGGACGGACGTCGAAGTTGGCCAGGCAGTTGAGGTCAACGTGACCCGAGACGACGACGAATCGGCGGTCGCCGGTGCCACAGTCACGATCAACGGCCAGACTGTCACGACCAGCAGTAACGGGGAGGCCGTGCTCCGACCGTCGTCGACCGGGGATCTCATGATCAATGCGACGAAAGCGCCGACGCAGACGACGAACTTCCGCAAGGCTACCCGCACACTCACCGTTGCGGCTGCCCCATCCGGGGGCGGTGGTGGTGGGGGTGGCGGTGGTGGTGGTGGGGGTGGCGGTAGTGATGCCTCAGCTACCCCGGTCGCCACGAACAGCGGTGCGACGATCAACTTCCGGAACACCCGGAGCGGAGAACCGATCTCAGTCCGGGTACCCAACGTCGCGTCCGAGCAGTCGGCCGTCACTGCAATGGAGGTCACGACGACGTTCTCCGAGAGCCGGTTCCGTGTCGAGTTCACGAAGCCACAGGAGGAATCGCCCGAGGGATGGCCGAAACTCCCACCGGAGAAAGCAGATGATATCGAGTACTTCACTGCCGATGGCATCGGCCTCTCGGACGACCGAATCAGCGAGGTGACCTTCACGTTCACGCTGGCCGAGAGCGAGGTCCCCGACGACCGCTCGAAGGACGACGTCCGGCTGTTCCGGTACGTCGACGGTGAGTACGTCGCCCTCGAAACCACCCACGTCGGCGGCAACGAGTTCCGCGCGAAATCGCCGGGCTTCACCGTCTACGCGGTCGGCGTTGTGTCGCCTGCGGTAGCGACGGACACGGCAACGCCGACGGCGACGACGACGGCGGCGCCGACGGAGACCGAGACTGACGTGACGGCGACGGACGAGACTGCCACGGCACCCATCCCTGAGACGCCTGAAGATGGCGGGTCCACCATCATCATCATCGGCATTGTGCTCCTCCTGATCGTGCTGTTGGGAGTCGGCGTCTACTTCGACCAGCAACGGTAAGCGCCTCCCGGTCCTTCGGCAGTCCAGACACCGCTATCACTCCCATTCCCACCGATATACAAGTGACCCGAACCTACGTTGAACACGAGTCGACCGATGCAGAACCCCAGTCCGTGGTGAGTGCTACGAACGTCCATCGGACCTACACGAGAGGACCCCAGGGTGGACTTCTCCGACGCAACCGTACCGCAACCGAAGTCAGGGCACTCGACGGCGTCTCCGTCTCGGTTGCACAGGGCGAACTCGTCGGGATCGCCGGCCCGAGCGGCAGTGGGAAATCGACGCTCCTCCACCTCCTGGCCGCACTCGACACGCCAACCAGCGGACGCGTCGAGATCCGGGGAACGGACACGGCTGGGCTGTCGGCCCGCGAACGGAGCACGCTGCGACGCGATCACATTGGCATCGTGTTCCAGCGGTTCCACCTCCTCTCCTCGCTGACCGCCCAGCAGAACGTTGCGTTGCCGTTAATTGAATTGGGCGTCGGAACGGGGGAACGGCGTGACCGCGCGGAACTGCTCCTCCAGCAGGTCGGCCTCGGCGATCGGCTGGACCACAGACCCGGCGAACTCAGCGGGGGCGAACAGCAGCGCGTGGCCGTTGCGCGCGCGCTTGCGGGCAAGCCTGACCTCCTCATCGCTGATGAGCCAACGGGAGAACTGGACTCGAAGGCCGGCGCGAGAGTTCTCGATCTGTTAGAAGAGCTTTCCGAGAAGCGGGCCGTCGTCGTCGCCTCACACGACCAGGCAGCTCTCGAGCGCGTCGACCGCGTCATCCGCCTCCGAGACGGCACGGTTGTGAGTGATGCGTAGGGCAATCGCCCTGCTCAAACTCGGCGTCACCCAGACAATCGGTCGGATGAGAACTGCAGAGGCTCGCCGACTCGCGCTGACGGCTCTCGGCGTCGCACTCGCTGTGGCACTCATGGTAAGTGTGACGAGAGTCGCCGTTGGACTCGCCTCGGGGTCGACGGTCCAGAGCGAGGGCGTCGATTACTGGATCGTCCCTGAGGGTGGCTCCGCGTCGAGCATCGCTGTCTCCGTCGAGGGACCCCGACTCGGCGTGGTTCACCAGACCGCAGCGAAGATCCGGACTGACGAACGCGTCACCTTCACGACGCCGGTCCAGCTCCAGATCCTCCGGTTCTCGGCGGGGAACACGACCGAATACGTCCTCGTTGCCGGCGTCATCGTACCACCGGAGGGTAACCAGGTGGTCGGGCTGCCGACAGGCTCACTCGCACCGGGTGATCCACACTATGCCAACGGGAGTTACAACGGGTCGTGGACTGGTGAAGCGGTGCTCAGTTCCGCCGCCGCCGAAGTGCTGGAAGTCGAGTCAGGTGCAACGGTCTCGCCCGCAGGCACGGACCGATCGTTCCGTGCCGTCGAGGTTGCCGAGGCGGACATCTCGACGGGTGTTGGTCCTGTCCCAGTGATGCTCGTCCACCTGAGTGAACTCCAGCGCCTGACGAACACTGCCTCTGGTGACCAGGCCGACCAGATCCTCGTGAGTACGAACGATCCCAGTGTCAGATCCACGCTCGCCGGCGTCTATCCACGGACGGAGGTACTCACCCGCTCGGGTGTTGGCCGGGCGAGCGTGTCCACGTCGAGCCTCCCGTTGGCTGTCGCGATAGCGGCGCTTCTCGCCGCGGTGAGTATCGGTGTGCTGTTCGTCGCCACGCTGATGGGACTGGACGTAATCGACAACCGGGGGACGATCGCCGCCCAGGGAGCGATGGGGTTCTCCCGTCGTTCCCAGACGATCATCGTGCTCGCACAGGTGCTGACCATCGCGGGCATCGGCGGCCTCGCTGGCACGCTCCTCGGACTCGTAGGCATCGTCGGTATCAACGCGGCCAGTCACGCCATCGTTGGCGTCCAGGACGTCGCACAGTTCCACCCGCTCCTGCTGGCCTACGGCCCCGTTGTCGCGCTGGGTATCGGCCTGTTGGCAACTCCCTATCCTGCGTGGCTCGCTCGGAAGACGGATATCCTGGAGGTGCTCGACCAGTGAGCCACCGGGGGCTGCTCCGCACGACGCTCACACGAGTACGCGGCGTCGTCGGTATCGCCCTCGCACAACTGCGACACGACCGAACGCGGACGGTGCTCGCGGTGCTGGGTATCACCCTCGCAGTGCTCGCCATGACGTTACTCGGTGGGGTCGGAATCGGCGTAACCGAGACCGGCGAGGAGAAGTTCGACGCGTCCGGGCGGGACCTCTGGGTGACGGGTGGCCCCGTCCGACTCGCGCCCGGGACCGTCGGCGGCTTCGAGAACACGGTCCTCGACGCCCACCAACTGAGCGCTGCTATTGCGTCGCGGGAGGACGTGAATACGGCCGCGCCGATGGCGTTCCAGACGGTGTACGTGAGCACAGATGGCGAGAGTTGGGAGACTGTCGTCGGCGCCGGCGCACCTGCTCGCGGCGGCTCGGTCCAGGTGACCAACGGAACGCACTTCCAACAGGGGGACGTCCACTACGCCGGCGGGAACTACTCCGGCCCGATGACCCACGAGGTGCTCATCGACGAGCGCATCGCCTCGCTGTTCAACGTCTCCGTGGGCGACAGCCTCTACATCGGCGGGACGATCGCCGACGCCAGGCGCCACGAGTTCACCGTCGTCGGCGTCTCACCCACGTTCTCCCGATTCCTCGGCACGCCGACGGTGACCCTGCATCTGAGCGAACTGCAGGAAGTAACCGGGACGACCGCAACCGACCGCGCCTCGCTCATCACTGTCGATGTGGCCGACGGCGTCGACTCGGCAACTGTCGCGACGCAGATCGAGCGCGACCATCCGGGCTACGACGTTCGAACGAACCGCGAACAACTGGAGGCAACGGTGGAGCGGCAGGCGGTCATCCTGGCCAGCGGCGGGAGTCTCGTGGTGCTGGCCGTGCTGGCCGGCATCGCGCTCACGGCCAACCTGATGGTCTCGGTGGTCTACCAGCAGCGCCGGGAGTTGGCAGCGCTGAAAGCACTCGGCTCACGAACGAGCACCCTCGTCGGCGTCGTCGTCGTGCAGGCGCTCTGCCTGGGCGTGCTTGGCGGGGCGCTGGGCGTCGCGGCGACGATCCCCGCAGCCACGCTCCTCGATGCCGTCGCGGCTTCGCTCGTTGGCTTCGAGAACGTCGTGCGGACCCCGCAGTGGGTGCTCGGTGCGGGGTTCGCGATTGCGGTTCCAATCAGTCTGGCCGGGGCGGCGGTCGCCGGCTGGCAGGTCTCGAAACTCTCGCCGGTTGATGGGATGCGGTGAGGTCAGCCCCGAATTGCTGTTCTCGTTCTCTCCGATGGAGAACGGCTCACCAGGCGTTTGCAGTTTTTACAGGGTTTACAATGTTTGCACAGTATGCAAGGCCGCGCGTGGGTCGACTTTCGAACCGAGACGCACGCCTTCCCTACTGGAGACGGTTCGCCACGCTCCGGAGCAGATACCGCGCCCCAGGCGCCCCATCGTACAGCCAGACAACACCGGCGACGGCTGTCAGGCCGATCCCGAACCAGATCCCGTTGCCGAGTTCGATTGCAAGTAAGTGCCCGACAATCGACCGGCTCCCTTCCTCGTACGGACAAACGCCGAACACCGGCCAGAGGAGATACCGCAGACAGGTCGGTTCCCCGAACAAGAGCGGGTATGCGTCTGCGAACAGGTGACTCGCCCAGCCAACGAGGAACGCAGTCGCGGTGACCAACTCCGCGCGGTTGCGATAGATCGCGTACAACACGCCGGCGACGACGGCGAGCGTCAGCAACGAATGGGCGAAACTTCGACCGGACGGGAACACACCGAACGTCCAAGCCATCGGTTTGTCGATGAGGTCCGGGAACTGCGTCCCGACCGCGAGTGCGAGGACCGCAGCCCCGACCGGCGGCCCACGATAGCTGAGGCGGCTGTAGAGGGTGTAGCAGAGATAGCCGACCGCTGCGTGTCCCCAGGGAAGCATTCAGTGGAGAAACCCCAAGCCGACAGAAAGGCGTGTCGACTCCTCATCGTGGTCCAGTCACCCTTCCAGTACTGAATCGGGACGTTCGAAGGCGACACCCTCAAGATGCGTATGCTCTACACGTACCCAATGGCAACGGCTCGGCGACAGCGGTTCATCCGGGCGACGCTGGCGTGGCTGCTCGGCGCCGCACTCGTCCTCTCGCTGCTGTCGAGTCTCACCTACGAGCTGTTTTTCGTCGTCTCGCTCATCGGCCTGCTCGTGGTCGTCGAACTCACAGCGCCGTTCCGCGTGACGCCGACGTGGCGCTCCCGGCTCAAATGGCTCATCGCGCTCGGGTTGGCGGTGTTCGGCTACATCGTCATCCGGCGAATCCTGGAAATCCTTCCTCCAGGGGTGATCTAAGTGGCTGCCGACTGGCTTCCCGAGGGGTGGTCCACCCCCCAGCTACTGCTCGTCGCGCTGGTCCTGACGGTCGCCCTGACTGGCGTCGTCGCCGCGAGCACATCACAGTCCGCCCTCGGCGCCTACAACCCAGCCTGGGACGGTGCCAGCGACCTCCGGGACCTCGTCAGCGACGAGGGCGCAGAATCGCTCGTCGCCCTCAACACGACGAGCTATACCACGACCGAACCGAACGGGACCATCGCCGTAATCCTCTCACCAGACGAGGCGTACTCCCCGAGTGAACGAACCAGAGTCACGTCGTTCGTCGAACAGGGCGGCACGCTCGTCGTCGCCGAGGATTACGGCCCGCACACCAGGCCGCTGTTGGGGGCGCTCGGTGTCCAGACGCGCATCGACGGCGCGCCGCTGCGTGACGAACAGGCGTACTACCGCTCACCGGCGTTCCCGCTCGCGACGAACGTCAGCGAGAGCCCGGAGACAGCCGGTGTCGACCAGCTCACGCTGAACCACGGAACGAGCCTCCGGACCAATCGCTCGATCAATGGGACCACAGTACTCGCCTCCTCTTCGGAGTTCGCTTATCTCGACCGTAACCGGACCGAGAGCCTCGATGACTCCGAGGAACTCACCAGTCGGCCGGTCGTCGTTCGCGAGACAGTCGGGGAGGGAGCGGTGTACGTCGTCGCCGACCCGAGTCTCTTCATCAACGCGATGCTCGAACGGCCGGGCAACGCACAGTTCGCCAGGAACCTCTTTGGGGCCCACGAGCGGGTGCTCCTGGACTACTCACATCTCACCGGAACGCCGCCGCTGATGCGCGCCGTCCTGATACTGCAGGGCACCCCGTTCTGGCAGGTTCTCCTCGCGGTTCTCGGGCTGAGTGCGATCGTCTGGAACGGTCGACTGCGTGAGCAACTGGTCACACTCCGAGACTGGGCCACCGCCCCCGAAGAGCAAGCAGGTGGGCTGGCGCTATCTGAAGCCGACCCCGACGCGTTTCTCGCGTCCCTCTCTCGGCAGCATCCCGACTGGGACGAACAGCGGCTCCGTCGCGTGATGCGAGGTGTTATACGGAACGCCGAAGGAACAGGAAGCGATGAGTGATCCGGCTACGTTCTACGATGCCGTGCGCGAGGAAGCCGGCACGGTGTTGATCGGCAACGAGGAGGTTCTCAGAGGGCTCTCGATGGCGGCGCTGACCCGCGGCCACGTCCTGCTGGAGGGCGTCCCGGGCGTCGCCAAAACCACGATTGCGAACCTCTTCGCTCGCACGTCCGGCCTGGAGTTCAACCGGATCCAGATGACCCCGGACATCCTCCCTGCGGACATCACTGGCACTCACATCTACCGGGATGCGACCGGCGAGTTCGAACTCCAGCGTGGCCCGGTGTTCGCCAACGTCGTCGTCGCCGACGAGATCAACCGCGCGACGCCGAAGACACAGAGCGCGCTGTTAGAGGCGATGCAGGAACGGGCTGTGACCATCGAGGGCGAAACCCTCTCGCTTCCGGACCCGTTCATGGTCATCGCGACACAGAACCCTATCGAGATGGAGGGGACGTTCGCCCTCCCCGAAGCCCAGCGCGACCGGTTCCAGCTGAAACTCACTGTCGACATTCCCGACCGCGGTGGTGAACGGGAGCTGCTGGACCGATTCGATACCGACCCGGATCTCGGCCCGGCAAGCGTCAGTCAAGTTCTCTCACCGGCCGACATCGCGGAGGCGCGGGCGGGCGTCGTCGACGTGCACGTTGCCGACCCCGTTCGCGAATACATCCTCGACCTCGTTCGGGCGACGCGGACTTCCCCGGATGTCGAGTATGGCGCCTCGCCACGGGCAAGCCTCGCGTTCCTCAACGCGGGGAAGGCCTCGGCCGCAATCAGCGGGCGGGAGTACGTGATTCCGGACGACGTCAAGGCGCTCGCGCACCCGATCCTTCGCCACCGGCTCGTGCTCAGCACGGACGCGGAGCTCGGCGGCGAGACAGTGGACGAGCTGGTTACGGGCTTCTTGGACGCGGTGCCGGTGCCCGAAGAGATTAACGAGGAGGAGATGCTCCCGCGCGAGCAGTCGGTTGAGTAGCTGACCAGATAGACCGTTTGGCTCCAACACCGAGCCTCGCTTCAGGGTCGGTGGAAACAGGAGTTCTATATTCGGAACCGCTCTATACAGGTGTAACTGTCTCTGAGACGAAAAAATGGGATTCACTTATGAGTACGTGAATAGACACATCAGTTGAGACGGATAATGAACGACACGTACTGCCCGTACTGCGATGGGAACAGAACACTGATCCAGACCGTCCCGTGGCAAGAGGACATCTGTTCGGAATGTTCTAACCCGATATCTCCCGAGTAAGGTCGTTCTGCTGTTGAGGATCCCGTGTGAACAGAACTGGGATCGATGCCTATCAATTGTGCAGATGCGTCACTCCAAACCAGACCCATCGACCGCTTCCTCGGGTCCCCACCGACAGGTCACGACCAGCCCCTCCTCAGTCCGGGTCGTTTCGAGGCGGACTGGGGCCGAGAGTGATTCGCCGAGGGCGACAGCGAGGAGCGACCCGAGCGGGTTATCGGGCGCCTCGGCGTCGGCGTACACCGCTTCCGAGAGGACGAGCGTCGCCCGCCCATCATCCGAGTCGACAGAGCTGTCGACTGTCCGTGCCAGTTCGAAATCCTCGACGAGCGCGTCACCGACCTGGTCGACCACGATCGGCGGTGTGGAGCCGAGCGACCCAGTTAGCGAGCGTTCGAATTCGCGGAAGAGCGTCGACCCGGTCGGGAGGAACGACGCCCCGCGCTCATCCGACTGTGCGCCGACGACGAGTGGTCGGTCCAGCGACTCCTCGTCGGGAATCGTGTACTCTGCGTGCTGCGGGATGAACAGCCGCGACGTTGGTGTTCCATCCACTGGCACGTACACGGACGTCTCCTCGAGACCCAACTGCCCGGTGAGGTCGCCGAGCGTCTCGGCCTGGGCGGCGTAGATGCGCTCGCCCGTTTCGGCGGCGACGAAGCGCTCCGGGGTGAGATAGCGGGTAAGTACGGCGCCGAACAATCCGATCGCGCCCAGCACGAACAGCACGTCCCGCACAGCCGGGAAGAGCGCCCCGCCGAGTACCGCAGCCACGCCGACGGCGCCGAGGCCGAGCGATGTTCGACGATAGCTCGCCTGGCGGGCCCGACTGTACTCCGTCCGGAGCCGTTCGTTCTCGGTCCGGAGCAGGTCGACCTGCGCGCGGAGGTCCTCGAGTCGGTTCGACTCCTCGTCCGTTCGCGCCTCACCCTCGGCTAACTGTGTCTCACTCATCGACCAGCCCGACTACCACGAGTTCGTATCTGTGAATCACGTAGCTAACACCCGCTGTGAGGCCCGCAAGCACTGCGGTCGTTTCGGTCAGGCCACCCATCGACGACTCGCCGATGACGAACAGGGCGGCGTAGATGGCGACGATGGCCAGGAAGAGCACCCCCACTGACCGGTCATGTTCGGTGAACACCCCGGCCACGAGGTAACTGGCCAGCACCAGGTGTGCGGGGATTAGCGGTAGCCCAGCTATCTCGCCAACGCCGAGGAGCGCAACCGTCCCAGCGATGAACGCGAGCAGCGGTCCACCCGCGACGAGCGCCACTACCGGGACAAAGGCGATAGCGATACCAACTGGACCGCCGAGAACGCCGAACACGGCAACAGTGGCCAGCGAAGCCAGGACCGCTGGCGTTGCACCCACGACGCCGCGGCCCCGCGGCGCCACCACGAGCGGCGTCTCACTCATTACTGGAACAGTTCGTACACACGTATTTGAAGATACTGAAACGGTGAGTCGGTGTCGATGCTGGCGTCGACAGGTCAATCCGTCAGTCTGTTCTGCGACGCCGCGAAGCGAGCAGCGCGTCGAGCCTGTCGCCCGGTCCGAGTTCGTACGCCTCCGTTCGTGGGTTCCGAGTGATGGTTCGACGGAACGACTCGAAGGATGCGTAGCGGTCGTAGGCTTCCGTCAGGTCGGCCATCGCGCCCGGTTCGAACAGCACCCGCGGCGTGAGAAACAGCGAGAGGTTCCCGTTGTTGCTGCTGACCAGCGATGCGGTGTCCCGGAGTCGGTTCCCGCCCGTATCCGTGGTGAGCAGCACCAGCCAGAGCTGGCCGCTCGTCTCGGCCAGGATGCGCCGAACCGATTCGAACAGCGGGTCCGACTCGATACGGTGGATGTACGCATCGGTGTCTGCGAGGAACGGCTGGACCGTCTCCGCGAACGCTGAATCCTCGCCCGCGAGCTGATGAGCCCCAGAGCGCGCTTCGCTCGGCCGGGTCAGATTGGCAGCACTGCTCACCGTACTCGTCGGCGATGTCTCGGACTGTGTCGGCTCGAGATCGTGGAGGGCGTTCCGGAGATGCTGATAGCCGACCGGGGAGGTGGTCGGGCTCTGCTGGACCGTCACACCGTGGTCGCCAATCGCGTAGAGCCCCAGCGGGTCGTCGAAGGACTCGGCGGCGCGTGCGTAGCCGAGGGCGACCTCGCGAGCGTAGTCGAGCATCGTCTGACCCGGTGGTCCGACCACCATCCCCTGGCTGTGGTCGACAGCGATGATGGTTTTGCGGTCGGTTTCGGTCTCGAAGTCGCGCACGTGGGGTGACTGCATCCGGGCCGTGGCCTTCCAGTCGATCTGGTCGAGCGAGTCGCCGGGAACGTACTGTCGGGACTCCTCGGGGATCAGCCCGCCCGCCCCGGTTCCGGCCGGATGCTCCCCGTAGGCGGAGATGCGCTCGCCGCCCTGTCCGACGTGCAGGCTCCGTGGCTGGCGCGGGTCAACTCTGAGACGCTCGTCGGTCTCAACCGGGACCGTTTCAGTGACAGTTTGCTGGCTGTTCTCCAGTCTGACGGTTGCTGGCGGGACGTCGAACATCCCTGCGACCGGGAACGAACACGAGAAGGTGGTCGCAGCCACCGTTTCCCCGGGTTCGAGAGAAAGAGTCGGGCTCGTTTCCTGTGTAATCGCAGCACCCGGAGGCAGCTCGACGGATAGCTCGATAGCTGCTCTGGCGGGGCTCGAGAGGATGACCTCGGCCGTAATCGAGAGCTCCTCATCGACGACGACACTGTTTCGAACCGGATTGACGTCGACGGTGAGCTTGTCTGTCGCCTGCTGGAACTCCCTCGTCGCCGTGTACTGGCCCACGAGGAGCCACGACGCCAGTCCAAGGCCGCCGAGAACGGCGACTGGTTGCTGTGCGACGATGCCCAGCCCCGCGAGGAAGGCGCTCGCCGAACCGACGTGCCAGAAGCGGGGCGTGGGACGCATAGCACGACATGGAGCATATCGGTAGTTCAAACTTCTGTTCGGCGGAGCACCAATAACCGAGCGTTCGACCACCTCCTGCAGGTTGTGATCAGACAAGCAGACGACTATGAAGAGATCGAAGACGTCGAACGAACCCTTCCGATCGGGATGTACCTCGCCATCTCAGTCGCGATTGTGATTTACGAGGCTTTCCATCGTTGGTGTGAACCCAGTCATACAGTAGAGAATGAGAGCAATCCAATTCAGAGTTTCTAAATCTCAGAACAAACTCGTTAGTTGATATGTCTGTACAACATATCGAATCTCGTCTTCATCCGAACTGCTGTCCCCTCTTCATAGTGATTACGGCGAATAGTGTCATCGACGGTGTCGAACGCCGCCGGTTCAGGGGCTCCCATCACCGACACGGATGGTCACGGCGGGACAGACTCGCAGTAATCACTATCAGTCACGAGTCTGATTTGACGAAGTCGATGGCACCGAAGAAGTAGAAATTTTGTGCTAGTGAGGAGTATTACCCACCTCGTCTCACGTTACGCACTCATCTGAATACGATCATGACTTTGGATGCCAGTCGAGAAGAGCAAGACCCAATTCCGACCGACGTCAGCCGCGGGTGGATGATCGACACTACCTACGAATGGGAGCGTGCCCTCTCACTCACAAACACGCCGACACTGCTGAGGGTGGAACTGAATTGTAACCCACGACCGGCTACTGAGATGACCAGATGCTTCAAATGGGTTGGCTCTGTGGAGTCTACATGGGAGATATCCCTGAGCAACTCATCGGCGACGCCTACGAGAGCAGTCGAACCTGGTCGGTCCTGGAATCCCTGACGGACATCGGTAACCGGATGGCGGGACAAACCGGTGAAGCCGAGGGGGCGGAGTTCATCGCGTCGACGTTTACTGGCATGGGGTTCCGACAGGTCGAATCTACGGAGTTCCCCGTTCCGGGCTGGTGGCGAGGAGAATCTACGTTGTCGGTCGACGCCGAGTGGGAGCGGACGTTTGAGCATCCCCACGAACTGATAGCACTCCCAGGATCGCCGTCAGGGAGTGTTTCCGGACGGATAGTCGACGTCGGGACGGGTGTCCCGGAGGAGTTCGACGCAGTCGACGTGACGAATGCGCTCGCGCTCGTGTCGATCGAGACTCCCGACGACTACGGCAGGTGGGTCCATCGGACGGAAAAGTACGGTCACGCTATCGCGAACGGCGCCGATGGATTTCTCTTCTACAACGGTATCCCCGGCTGTCTGCCCCCGACAGGCAACATCGGTGGGGACGATCCCGGAGCAATCCCCGCCGTCGGTCTCTCCCAAGAAGTCGGCAGGCGGCTCGCCCGGGCCTGTGGGAGTGGAACCGTCGGTGCGACGTTAGACGTTGAAGCAGAGAGCGAACGAAGCACCTCCCGGAACGTCGAAGCAGTCATCGGCCCGGAAACGGACGAGGAGATACTGCTGACCGCACACGTCGACGCTCACGATATTACCGAAGGAGCGACAGATAACGGCGTTGGCTGCGCCCTCGTAACCGAAGTCGGCCGGCTGTTACACAATCATATTGGCAATCTCGAAACCGCAGTTCGACTGGTCGTGTTCGGATCCGAGGAAATCGGCCTTCGAGGGGCCCGCCAGTGGGTCGAGACACACGACCTCGACTCGGTGAAATGCGTCGTCAATGTCGATGGAAACGGTACCTGGGAAGATGTTACTGCGTATACGCACGGACACGACACCATCGCCAATGCGCTCCAATCGGTTGACGAGTCGCTTCGGCCGTCGATGACCGTCGACGACGAGTACCTCCCACACAGTGACCACTGGCCGTTCGTGCAGAACGGTGTCCCAGGAATCATGATCAGGTCGGAGTCGACGACTGGTCGCGGCTGGGGTCACACACACGGTGACACGCTCGATAAACTCGATCCAAAACCCCTCCGCGACCTCGCCATCGGCATCGCTGCAGGAATCAGTAGCCTCGCAGACTCGGACCGCCAACTCGAACACCAGTCGATTTCGCGGGTTCGAGACGATCTGATCGCGGCAGGGCAGGCGGCAGGGATGCGTGCAGCGGACGACTGGCCATTCCCGGAGTGACATCCCCGATCAGCAAACTGCGAGGCTCCACGACTACAGGGGTAATTAAAATGACGATCTTTGCTCCCTGGAAGTTACGCGTATCGAGTTTATTGGGGTTGTTCGGCACGGTTGCAGTTAACGGAGACGGCATCTGTGACGGTAACCGAACCGGACTCGTGCATTCGAATTCGAGAAAATGACACCAGATCACCCAGTTCACCACCTGTTTCACCTCAAGAAAACCCAGAGGCCGCAAAAACTGGTTACAGGCTTCCGCCCGGAATCAGCGTCGGTGAACACCCGTGCTACCGCGACCCAGAGGTTTATCCTGTGTACTGCGCTCTGTGAGCGCATGCGACTCTCACTAGACGGACATACCGCGATCGTGACGGGTGCAGGGGCAGGAATCGGCCGGGCGACGGCCTCGCTGTTCTCCGACCGTGGGGCGACGGTCGTGGGCCTGGACATCGACACGAACCCCCACGACGACGGCCCACACTTCGCGGACGTCGTGGCGGACGGCGAGCTCGTAGTCGGCGACGTTTCCGACCCCGACGATGTGGACCGGTTGTTCGAAACCTGTCGGACGTACGGCGAGCCCAGCATCGTGTTCAACAACGCCGGTATCGGCAGTCGCGGAACCATCGAGGAGATCAGCCTGGAGATGTGGCGCGAGATGTACGGCATCCACGTCGAAGGTGCCTACCACGTCTGCAAGCGGGCGCTCCCCGGGATGGCTGAACGGGGCGACGGCAGGGTGGTGAATATGTCCTCGGTCGGTGCGCTCGTCCCGTATCAGGAGTCCGCGGACTACGCCTCCGCGAAGGGTGCCCTCGTGAGCATGACGCGACAGCTCGCAGCCGACTACTCGGAAGCGGGGGTCAATGTGAACGCGGTCGCACCGGGAATCATCCGAGCAGACCTGGAGAAATCGGATCTGGAGGGGAAAAGCGCCGATGAGCTGGGCGATCAGGCCCGACTCGTCGACGCCACTCGCCGCACGCTTCTGCCGACCATCGGCGACCCAGCGGACGTGGCCGAGGCCGTCGCGTTCCTGGTGAGCGACGCCGCTCGTTTCATCACCGCGCAGGTGCTGCCCGTCGACGGCGGCTGGTCAGTTTAGCCACCCCTGGCAGATTCGAAGAGCGCATCGACGTCGTCGAGTCGCGTCTCGACCGAGCCGATCGTCCTGCCGACAATCTGGTCTGTCCTTCGGACCGGAGGTGATGAAACCCGAACCCCGGTATACGGGATCATTTGCGACGGGTTCGTGCCGTGGGCAAGTGGGGGACAGAGCAAAGAGGAATCGGCGAGATGTGAGGGCATGGAGTTCGGCTACGGACTGCTCACTGCACAGCGCCCCCCGGAATCCGACCGAAGCTACGAGCAGGTGTACGATGAGACGATCAGGCTCGCTCAGCTCGCCGAGGAACAGGGGTTCGACGCCGTCTGGACCTCGGAGCACCACTTCTTCGACGACGGCTACTCGCCGTCGGTACTCCCGTTGTCGGCCGCCTTGGCGCAGGCCACTGATCGGGTGGATATTGGAACGAGCATCGCGTTGGCGCCGCTGTACGACCCGGTACGGCTGGCAGAGGACGCAGCGACGGTCGACCTGCTCTCGGGCGGACGCTTCCGATTGGGCGTCGCCAACGGGTATATCGACCGGGAGTTCGAGGTATTCGACTCACCCAAGGCCCAGCGGGCCAAACGAGTCGTCGAAACGGTTGAATTCTGCCGTCGTGCCTGGCAACCCGGTTCGTTCTCGTTCGACGGTGACCTGCTCCAGTACGAGGACCTCCGGGTCGAGCCCACGCCTGCCGACGGCGGCCCACCGATCTACCTCGGTGGCACCTCCGAGGCAGCCGTCGAGCGAGCGATCCGACGTGCGGACGGCCACATCGGCATCGTCTACTACGACGAGGCGGAGTCCTATCGCTCCTCGTACGCCCAGTTCCGGGACAACGCCGACCAGTTGGCCGGCCGGGTCGACGAGGACTTCACGACCGCGTTGATGCAGTACACCCACGTCACGCCCGACGCCGAAGCTGCCTGGGACGAGCTCCGCCCCTCGCTGGTCTACTCCCGGCGGAAGTACGCCCAGCACGCCACCAACCGAGATGCTTCCCGCTGGGAGCTCGATACGATGAGCGACGAGCGACTCTCACGGCTTCGTGACGGCGCGCTCGTCGGCGACCCCACGACGGTGATCGAGCGACTCCAGGCGTACGAGGATGCGGTCGACGGCGAACTTCACGTGCTTGCTCGAATGTGGCACCCACTGCTGGGGTACGAGGCCCACGCCGACGCACTCCGCCTATTCGGCGAGAAGGTAATCCCCGCGTTCGAGTGAACACCTGGATCGGACGAACCGGATCACCCCAGCCGAAATCCCGTAGCGTCAGATAGCGATTACCGATGTCGATACCGTCACCCGGCCGCGTTCGTTCGAGTCATCGGTTCCAGTGAGCAACGCGACCAGCGGGGTCCGAGCAGATTCTTATCAGTTTTCTAATACTAACAACGCCGGAACGCACCCTGGAAGGCGCGTAACTCACACAGCCGCAGTACACTTTTCAGGACTCCCGTCGAATCTTACCCGAATGGACCGACGAACGTTCCTCGCTATCGGCATGGCCAGCGTCGCGGGGGGGCTTTCCGGCTGTTCGGGCGTGCTCGGGCAGCGTGATTCCCAGGAGTCGGTAACCGTCGAGAGCGTCGCTGTCGGCCCGTCACCGGGTGGCGAGCTGTCGGTTCAGCCCGAGGGAACGGCCGCGCTCCTGGATTTCTTTGCGACCTGGTGTGCACCCTGCAAACCCCAGATGTCGACCCTTCGTTCGGTTCACGAGACGTTCGATCAGGAGTCCCTGTCCATGCTCTCGGTCACGCAGGAAACGGATACCGACGCGGTCAAACAGTTCTGGCGGAAGTATGACGGGACCTGGCCGGTCGCGGTCGATGCGGATCTCGTTGCCTCACGTCGATACGACGTGACCTCGATACCGACGCTGATCGTGCTCTCGGCCGACGGCACGGAGCAGCTTCGTCACGTCGGTCTCGCCAGCGAACAGCGGCTCCGCGACGCCGTCCAGGACGCACTCGACCACTCTGAGGCCTGAGATGCTCGCGATCGAGGCGCTCTCGATCGTCGGGTTCGCGTTCGTCGCCGGGTCGGTCACCTTTCTGGCTCCATGTGCGTACCCCCTTCTTCCGGGGTACGTTTCGTACTACCTGGGCCGAACGACCGAAGGTGACGGCTCACCACGTGCGGCGGAGGGGCCCACGGCTCGCGTTCGGCTCGGCAGCGCGCTCGTCGTCGGCACGCTTGTGAGCCTCGGCGTCTTCGGGAGCTACGGTCTCCTCGCGGTCGTGGTCGCCGTTTTCGGGACGCGATTGCTCGGTAATATCGCCGTCCTCGAACTCGTCATCGGCGGGCTGCTCGTCGGTCTCGGGACGGCGATGGCCGCCGGCATCGACCTCCCGACACCCACGGTTCAGCTGCCGACCAGGCGACGGTCGGGACTGAACTACGTGGGCTTCGGCGTGCTCTACGCGGCCGCGGCGGCCGGCTGTACCGCCCCGGTTTTCCTCGCTGTCATCGCCGTCGCATTCGGGGCCGGCGGCGGGGTCGGCGTCCTCACGCTCCTCGCGTATGCAGGCGGCCTGGCGCTCCCGCTGATGGGCGTGACCGTCGCGACCGCATTCGGCCGCGACGCACTCGTAGGCAGGCTCGCGGGCCGGACCGAACTGATACACCGCGTGGCCGGCGTCCTGCTGGTCGTCGCCGGTCTCGTCCAGCTCTACTTCTACCTGTTCCGCTTCGACGGCCTCTCGTCGCTCTGAGAGACAGTCGGTAACTCAGAACCCTGCGAGCCGGTGTCCGCCGACGGCTCAGTAGTCACACAGCCAGTCGAGCGTGCCCCCGCTGGAGTAGAGCC
Organism: Halolamina sp.; assembly: GCF_036626355.1. GTDB lineage: Archaea > Halobacteriota > Halobacteria > Halobacteriales > Haloferacaceae > Halolamina. The sequence goes on from NZ_JAZKRY010000047.1 coordinate 18,129, forward strand.
GTGTCTCCGGTTCGAACTCTCGCCAGGCGAACCAGTAGAGCTGGAGCGCATCCGCCACTGGTTCGAGCGTCGAACCCTCGTGTGCCCCGGCGACAGCACGACCGTTCTCCATCCGCCACCGTGTGTTGCCGCCGAGTATCTCGCCGGGCTCACCTGCGGAGAACTGGAGTACCTCCCCGTCCACTCGGCGGTCGTACGCGACGAGACGGTCCTCGGCGGTCGCCGCGACGACGATCGGTCGCCCGCCAACGGTATCGTTGATCACACCAGCAGCGGAGACGCGCTCGAGCGGGTAGGCGACCGCCTCACCGTCGTGGCGGACGCCGAGCACCTCGGCTTTCGGGTGTAGCTGGTCGTCGTAGCTGTCGGCGCCGCCGACGACGCGGTCGTTCGTGGCGTACTCGCTGTACGGGTCCCGGCTGTACGGGGCGGCTTCAGATACCCCGACCGTCTCAGAGAGCGGTGCCGGGAGCAACACGTCGGTTTCAGGGTGGCGGCGTTGCCACGTCTTCCATGTCGTGAGTTCCGACGGAACGAGGCGCAACGTCGACCCGGTCAGCGGTCCACGGATCGCCTTTCCGAGCAGCTGCGCCCAGAGGCTCTCTGTCGGCTGGTCGTAGAGCACCTGATTCGACCGGTAGAGCAGGCCGGAGACGCCGAAGGTCGTGGGCTGGCCATCGACGACGCGTTCGGCCGTGATGGCGCTACCACACAGCGGACAGAAGGTGACGAGGAGTGGGCCACCGAACTCGTCGTTGATTGCCTCGTGCCAGTTCAGCACCTTCAGCGGGTAGGCCCGGGCGCGGCCGTCCCGGACGACACCGACGACACGGTCGGCCGGCCGGAGCTCCACGGTGAACTCGAACTCCTCGCCGGTGCCCCACCAGACGCCGGTGAGCACGATACCCTCCCAGTCGGGCCCAAACGCCGGCGCAGTAATCGCCGGGATCTCGTCTCGGCGAGCGGCGCGGACGAGTTCCGACCTGGGGACGGGGAGCTGTTCCGGTTCCCCTGGTGTGGGTCGTGCTGTCTCCGGCGACCCGCTACCGCAGCCCCCGTGGATTTCACCGAGACAGCCTGCGCTGGTGGCCGAGAGCGTGGCGGCTCCCGCAGCGAGGAGGGCACGTCGGTTCATCGATCCATCCACCCCATTGGTGGTAAAACGTCCGAACGGAACTTCAACGTGTCGCGGGAGTGCACGCCGACGACATCGGCTCGGCGTAGAAACACCACTACCGACTCCCCGACGGACTCTCCGAACAGAAACAGAACGGTCGAAAGGTCGGGAAACTCAACTGGAAGTCACCAGGAGAGTTCCAGAGTATGACGTATTCACAGTCTGGCTTCGAACTCAAAAATACGAGTGGCCGACACGCGACACTCTGGCTCTCCAAAATCGGAAATATCAAAATCCGCTACCACCGCAAGATCCCTGACGAAGCAGAGATCAAAGAAGTCACGATCAAGAAGGAGACAACCGGCGACTGGTTCGTCTCGTTCGGACTGGAAACCAACGACGCTGACTTGCCCGAAAAGCCTGACGTGGACTCGTTGGACGCGAGCAACAGCATCGGTGTTGACCTCGGCATCCTCAGATACATCCACACTTCGGACGGTACGACCGTGGATTGGCTCACCCTCGACGACGAATACGAGCGTCTGCGACGTGAACAACGCAAACTCTCACGGAAAGAACACGGTTCGAACAACTACGAGAAACAACGGCAGACCGTCGTCAAAGTCAAGCGTCACATCCGGCGGAAGGTGCTGGACTACCAAGACACGATAACAACGTGGCTCGTCCGTGAGTACGACGCGGTATTCGTCGAAGACTTGGACGTGAAGGAGATGTTAGAGCAGTCGCACAACGCCCGGAACAAGCAGGATGCGGCGTGGCGACAGTTCATCACCCTCCTCGAATACAAGGCGGTGTTGTACGGCACTCACGTCGTGCAGGTCGACGCAGCAGGAACGACCAAAGAGTGTTGGTCGTGCGGTGTGGAGACATCCAAGCCCATTTGGGTTCGAGAGCACTCCTGTCCGAGTTGTGGGTTCGAGTGTGACCGGGATAGGAACGCAGCGATGAATATCCTGCAACGCGGCTTTTCTGAACTAGGGCTGGAATGGCCCGAAGACACGCCTGTGGAGACTGCGCTCCCGACGGACGCTCATTCAGTGTCTGCAAAGCGCGTCATCGAAACAGGAAGCCCCACCCGCAACGAAGCCACACCAGTGGCTGAGTAGGATAGGGTAGTTCACTACACGTAAGACACGTTCGACGCTGTTTCGATTCCCGTGACGTTCGTCTCTGAATCAACCGCAGCGTACAGCCAATACCGCTCGTCATTGAGTCGGATCACGGTTTCAGCAACCGCAACGTAACCCGGGCTCTTGTCTTCCTCGGGCAGTGGATCGGCCTTGTGAACCCAGTTATGAACGGGAGATTGTGCCCGCTTAACACCAAATATCTGAAAAATAGAAACAGTATCGAAAGTGATAGTCCAGCAAGGTGGAGCTGAATACTGAGCTTCATTAACAGCCGCGGTGTTGCCTCTCGTTTCACAAAATCTAACTCGATTCGGTCGATACAACCGTTGAGGCTAGCGTTTCTGGAATGAACAACTTAGAAAACGCTATGGCTCACCTTTCACTCCGTATCTGACCACGAGGCTACTCGGCGGCGACGCCGAGGGTTGCGTCAAGGACGTCTCGCACCGCCGTCACCTGTTCGTCGTTCAGTTCGACCAGCGGGGGCCGCACCGCGTCGTCGTCGATGACCCCACGTTCGACCAGCGCCACCTTCGTCGTGGGCGCGAAGCCGTATTCGAGTGAGGTGTTGAACAAGGGTGCGATGTGGTCCAACTGGAGGTCACGCGCGCGACCGATATCGTTCGCGGCCGCCGCACCGATTGCCTCCGACATCACCGCGGGGAAGTAGTTTGACACCGCATTGATCCCGCCGGTGGCCCCCATCGAAACGGCCGGGACGAGCTGGCTGTCCCAGCCCTGGAACAGGTGGAAGTCCTCCCCCGTCCGCCGGATAATCTCGAGCAGATGTGTTAGGTCGCCGCTGGAGTCTTTCATTCCCGCGAGGTTGGGGTGGTCTGCAACGGCCTCGACCAGGTCGGCGTCGATGGACTGTCCGACACAAGAGGGGATATTATACAGGATGATCGGGAGTTCGGTCTCCTCGAGGACCGCACGAAGGAACCGCTCGTTGCCAGCGGGGTCGTTTGCCCCGTGGAAGTACGGCAAGGCGACCAGGACGGCGTCGGCGCCGCAGTCGGCCGCGACCTCGATCCGCTCCAGCGTGCCGGCGACACTCGAATCGACGGCCCCGGGGAGGACGGGCGCAGCGTCGGCGGCGTCGACACTCGCCGAGACGGTCGTTTCGTACTCGTCGAGGGTGAGGCTGGCGAACTCGCCGGTCGTCCCGCAGGGGACGAGACCGTCCGCCCCGTGGTCCAGGACGAACGCCGAGAGATCCGCCACCGCCTCGGCATCGACCGAGCCGTTCGAAAAGGGTGTTACCGTCGGGACGAGCGTGGTTCCGTACGCCGAATTCGCGGGTGCAGTTGGCATATCCTCGGCTTTGACGGCCAGCCAGTTAGCCGTTCCCCAGTTGGTCGGGCTCGGCTCGACGTCTGCCGAGCAGGGGCGAGAGTCGCCAGTGCGGCCACCAGCGTCAGAAAGATGACGCCGACGGTACCGTGTGGCAAAGTTTCATTATTGCCGCCGGTAGATTCAAACCGTGGACCTCACGACTCGACGACGGCTTCTGCTCGTAGCCGTGAGCGTGCTACTCGGAGTCGTTCTCGCAGGCCCACTGGTCGCGAGGTCGCTCTCCCCGTTCAGTCCGCTCGCCGTGCCGAACCCGGTGGTGTTCACTCCGGTTATCGGGTTGTTAATCTACTGGTGGACCGACGGTATCGAGGAGGTGCTGGCAGTGCTCGTCGGGACGATGCTGTTCGGGACGATCGTCGTCGTCGGGTTCCTGTCGATTCCGGCGTTCGTTCTCGATGCGTCCGTCGCCGGTCGTGGCGCCGTCTATCAGAGTAGTATCTTCAACACGCTCGTCAAGATCATCTTCGCGCTGCCGTTCGTGGCGATCACCGTTGTGTTCGCCTCACTGGTCGACACCGAACTCGGATTGCTCGAGCGGTACCACCCCCGGGGAAAACCGACCCGGCGGCTCGTCGCAGTCACGGCGATACTGGCGCTCGTCGCGCTCGCGGTCGCGGGCGGCCTCGGAGCGAACTACGCCTCCGTCGCCGCCCAGAGTACGGCCGAGGTCGAGGTTGTCGGGGTTGACACTGCCGGTGAGGCAATCGAGGTCGAAGTCCGCGTGCCCAACCGCCTCCGAACGAACATGTACGTTCGATCGATCGTCGTCGACGTCGCCCTGAACGAATCCACCCCACAACGGGGTGTCTCGCTCACGCGGTCGTGGATCGACGAGGGAAGCTCCCGGACGTTCGTCGTCACGGTCGAGGAAATCAGTCCGGCAGCCTACCGCGATGCGGAGTCGGTCAGTATCACTGGCATCGTCCGAATCGAGGCGTTCAGGACCTACGAAACCGGGCTCCGAATCGAGCCCTGGACCCGCGAGAGCGCCTGAACTACGGCCAGATCTCTTCGAGCACTCTGAGCGTGTTGCCGCCGAGCACCTTCCCGATCTCCTCGTCGGCGTACCCCTCACGGACGAGGTAGCGAACGAAGTTGTGCCAGGCTTCGGTGGGATTGTCCATCCCTTTGACGTACTCGATACCCTCGATGCCCTCCGGAGGACCGGAGTCGAACAGCCGGTGGAGCCCGCGGTGGTCGCCGTACATCGCGTCCGGACCGAGCGAGACGTGGTCGAT
>NZ_JAZKRY010000048.1:0-22736 GCF_036626355.1 Halolamina sp.
CCAGGTGACGCAGCACCCGATAGATACCGATGTCCTCCAACCAGTTGTCGACGGAACCGGTCTCGAGGGCGAGGAACCGCTACCCCGACTCAAAGAAGGCGTCGCCGTGGTCGTCGTACCAGGCGAACGCGAACAGTCGCTGTGCGGGCAGTCGTTCCAGTGACTCCCGGTTGGCGGCGACGTGGGTCGCAGGGTTGTCCAACGGCGCTCCGGTGGTCGGGTCCCACATCACCCCATCAGCACGAACCCCCCCGCGTGTCGACGTCCAGTCGTAGCCCGGGTCACGATAGGCGTGAAGGCCGTCCGCCGTCGCGAACACGACGACCGATTCGCCGCCGACTATTGCGGTGACGACGCCGCCTGCGTCCTCGATTCGCGTGCGCGGAACGCCGAGAGCTTCGCCGCCGAGGACGAGTCCGAGAACCGGTTCCTTCGCGGCGATATCCTCGCGCTCCCACTCCCGACCAGCACCCTCGCCGCGGTGGGCGCCGAGTCCGAACCCGTCGCCCTCGACATACTCGCGATAGGGGTCGTCCTGGTACTCGATTTCGGCCGGCGAATCGGACTCACTCGCCGCTTCGCTCTTCCCGCCGGGTTCGGCCATGATGACGGCGTCGTCGTGGGATTTGCGGAACTGGTCCCAGGTGGTCGTCGTCGCCGGCAGCACGCGCAGGCTCGCGCCCTCGAGCTGCCCGGCGATAGCCTCGCCGAGTGATTGTTTCCACTCTGAGCCCGTTTCGCGGTCGTACATCACCAGGTCGTCGTCCGCCAGTTTGCCACTCACCCCGAACTCCAGCGTGCCGGGGTCGTCGGCGCCCTCGGGGAGGCTCTCCGCGGGCGGCCGACGGTCGTAGACGACGGCGCTCCCACAGAGCGGGCACCACGTCACGGCGATGGGGACCCCGCCGAGGCTGTCGTTGGCGATTTCGTGGTAGTTCAGATACCGAATCGGGTAGGCCCGGGCCTCGCCACCGAGTTGGATCCCGACGACGTCGTCGTCGGGGGGTGAGTGGTCATCGACGAACGTCGGGTTCTCCACGCTCGGGATGGCATCCTTCGGAATGACCTGTCTGACGTTCATTCGAGTTCGAACCTGATCCGTTCCTGTTCGCTCCCTTTCGTCTCGCGACCAGTAATCGTTAGCTCGCCGATCTCCTCGGTGTTCGCCACATGAGTGCCCGCGCAGGCGGTTCGGTCGTACGGGTCGTCCGCCTCGTCATCGCCGCCGATTTCGACGATACGGATCTCCGTAATCGAGTCCGGCAGCAGCGAGAGGCGCGTGCGCTCGGGGTCGAGCGTCTCCTCAGCTTCCTCGCGCTCGAGCACGTACCAGTCGACGGGTCGGGCCTCGTCGACGAGTTCGTTGAGTCGGGTCTCGATATGCTCGAGTTCGTCGCTGTGGAACCGCTCGTAGGCGCAGTCCAGGCTGGCACGGTCCGCGCGCACCTGATTGCCGGTGGTCTCGGCGTCGTACTGGTTCAGGAGGAGCGCTGACAGGAGATGCTGGGCGGTGTGGTAGCGCATGTGGCTGTACCGGCGCTCCCAGTCGAGTCTCCCCGTCACAGTTGACCCGGCGGTGGGGACGTCGGCATCAGTTCCCTCTGCGGGTTCGAGATACTGGTGAATGCCGTCGTGTTTCTGGACGTCGACGACGGTCCAGGCCCTGTCATCGGTAGTCAGCGTTCCAGTGTCGTTGGGTTGGCCGCCGCCCTCGGGATAGAAATGGGTACGGTCGAGCACGACACGGTCGTCGCTCACGGTTCGCTGGACGGTCGCTTCGAACTCCCGGACCGTCGAGTCCTCCAGATAGGCCTGCTCGGTCATATTCCGTTGGAGGAGTGGGACGCACCTAACGGTTCTGTCGGCGGCGGGGTTCCCAGAGAGTGCCTGCGAAAGATAGGGAGACCCTCAGAACGGGGGCGAATCGACGGACGGTTCCGCCCCACCAGCTGCTGTGACGCTGCTTTCCCGGTCCCGTAACGCCTAAGAGCGAAACGAGCGTCGCTTCACGTAATGAAACACGAACGTGCTACGATTACGACCGGAGGGGGGCTGTGGGAGTCGAAATAAGGGGGTCGCCCGTCTCCGCCGAGGAGTTCGCCGATATGGAGGATTTCGTCCACGACTACCTCGCCGCCAGCGTCGAGGGGGAGACGGACGGCGGCCGGATGCGCTGGTACCCGTGGCACTCCGCGGAGTACCGGTTCAATCACATCCGCAACGTCGTCGACATCGCCGGCCGAATCGCCGCGGAAGTCGGGGCGAACGTCCCGGTGGTCCGGGTCGCCGCAGTTTTCCACGACGTGGCGAAACTGGAGGCCAAACAGGACGTCCACGCTGCGGCGGGCGCTCGCGTCGCTCGCGAGTACCTCACCACGCGCGCCGACTACCCCGACTCCTTCGTTACCGAAGTGTGTGGGGTCGTCGAGGCTCACTCCTACCAGGGGCCGCTCTCGGACGTCTCCCTCGAGACGCGGTGTCTCATCGAAGGCGACGTACTTGACAAGGTCGGCGCCAACGGCACCGTGCTGATGCTGCTCCGCATGGGGTACGAGGCGCGGAGCCATATGGAGGCGCCGGAGATGGTCGACCGTGTGCTCGAACGCGGGCGCGAACACGCAGATCGCGTCGAGAGCGATATCGCCGAATCAATCGCCCACCAGCGACTGAAGCGCGTTAAATGGTTCCGGGAGTGGCTGGAAGAGGAGGTCTCCGGCATCGACGAGGACGAGCGAACCGTGGAGTTCTGACGTCGCTCCGTCACGGTTCCCAGTGCTCGGCCCATCGACTTCGACGGAGCGTTCCGGAGCCCCTGCTTAGAGCGTATCAAGCACGTCCAGCACCGCCTCTTCGTTCTCGCGGCCGGGGTCGTACTCGCTGCCGTCTCGATCCGAGAAGCGGTGTTCCTCGACGGTGCGGGCCATCGCCTCCTCGGGCGCTGTCGGCTCCCAGCCGAGCGACGCGAGTTTACAGGTGTCCAGTAGGTGCGGGTACTCCCGGTAGAGAACGAAGTCGTCCGGTTCCAGGCCGGCCGCGGCGAGTTCGTTCTCCGCAGCGGGGACGACGTCGATGTCGGTATCCATCGCGTCAGCAACCAGTTCGAGCATCTCTTCGAGAGTGACCGCGCGCCGGTCGCCGACGTTGTAGAACTCGCCCGGCTCACCCTCCTCGGCGACGACCCGGAGCGCGCTCGCGACGTTTTTGACATACGCGCGGTGCCAGAGGTTCTGGCCGTCGCCCGGCACCACCACGCGATCGGAGGTGTCGACACGGTCGAGCCAGTAGTCCATCCGCTCGGTGTAGTCGTAAGGCCCGTAGACGATACAGGGTCGCACTGACATCGCGTTGACGCCTTCGTCGCCGGCCTGCTGGACGATACGGTCACCCTCGGCCTTCCGTGGGCCGTAGGTCTCGCCCGACTCGTCGACGGCCTGCTCCTCGGTGCACGACCGCATCGCCGTGCGGTCTTCCAGCTTGGGTATCTCCTCCGCGCCGTAGGCGTCGCCGGAGGAGATGTAAACGTAGCCGTCGACGTCCGCGAAGAGGTCGACGGCGACCTCGACGTCCTCCGGGTAGTAGGCGACGCAGTCGATGACGATGTCCGGCCGAGCCGACAGTGCAGCGGCCCGGAGATCAGTGTCCTCGCGACGGTCCCCCTCGATATGGGCGACGCCGTCGCGGTCGGCGAAGGGGTTCTCGTGGTTGCCGCGGTTGAAGATAGTGACGTGATAGCCGTTTTCGAGTAGTTCTTCGACCGTGTGCCGGCCGATGAAGCGGGTGCCGCCGATGACGAGCGCGCTCTGTGCCATAGCTCCGCTTTGGCTGCCGATAGGAAAGCCCCGCGGAAGCCGGTAGCAGGTTCCGGCAGTCGTGCCCGGTGGGCTGTCCGTCGGTTCCCGGCCGGGTGTCAGTCGGCCCTCAGTTCGGCCATCGGTTCCTTCCCGACTCCCGTCCACTCCGTAGCGATGACGATCGAGACGGACGAACTCGTTGTCCGCGAACCGCCGACGCATGCGGCCATCGACGAGGCGTTCACCGTCGACGCCCGCGCGCTCGAGGTTCAACTCCAGCAGAACAACGGAAAGTTCGACTTCCACGCCGTCGCCAAGGAGGAGGGCGTCGCGACTGTCCCCGTGACCAACCCCTGGGACCTCGGTCACCCCGACTGAGCGGCCGGCTGGCGCGGTCCAGTTCACCGTGCCGTCTCAGATACCTTGACTCATCAGGTGACTCCGCAGCACGTCCGGGGTTTTCGACGCGCTCTCCGTGTTGACGAGCACCGCTTCGTCTGTCTCTCCGAGCGTGCCGTCCGCCACGAGGGCCCAGAGCCCTGCAGCTGCGACGCCGCCGGCCAACCCAACCTCGACCGTCTCGGTGGAGGCGATTGCGACCGCGCTCTCCAGCGCGTCGTCGTCACCGACGGTCAGCGCGGCGCCGCCGGTCTCACGGAGCGCTGCGAGCGCGAGCGCGCCACCTGGCGGGTCCGGCACTTCCAGTTCGCCGACGATGGTGTCGGGAGTCGCCCACTCCTCGGTCTCCTCTCGGCCGGCGTCCCACGCTGCCGCGATGGGTGCACAGCCCTCGGGCTGGACCGCGTAGACGGCCGGAAGCTCGTCGACGAGCCCCAGCGCTCGGCATTCCCGCAGCCCCGTAACCACGCCGACGACGAGTTCACCAGTGCTCGCTGGGAGAACGACGGCGTCAGGCGTCTCCCAGTCTCGATCAGCCAGGAGCTCGTAGGCGAGCGTTTTCAGGCCGTCGTGGCGGTAGGGTGTCGCGAACGGACCCAGATCGAGGTAGTCGCTCTGGAGCTCCGTCGAAAGCGCCTCGACGGCATCGCCGAGGCGGCCCGGACAGACCTTCATCTCGCCGCCGTGGACGTTGACGAGCGCCTTATTCGAGAACGGCGCGCGCGAGGGGACGAACGCGTACGAGCGGAGGTCAACCTGTCCGGCGTAGGCGGCCATGGACTGGCCGGCGTTGCCCGGGGAGGCGCAGGCGATCAGCTCCGCATCTGCGTGGTCTGCGGCGGTGACGGCGGCCGAGAGCCCCCGGTCGAGCACCGTGCCAGTCGGGTTGCGCGCCTCGTCTTTGAGCGTCAGCCCGGCGAGACCCAGTTCGTCGGCGAGTCGCGGTGCGTCGACGCTCGGGGTTCCGCCCTCTGCAGCAGAGCGCGCCGACTCGGCCGTGAACGGGAGCACTGCGTCGCGATCCCAGTGAGTTCTGCCGTCGCGGACGGCGGCGACGTCGACGCTGCCGAGGTCGTACTCGGGCGAGCGTGGCGCGCCACAGTTCGGGCAGGCGCCCGGGGCAGCGAGTTCGGCGTCTGTGAGCTCCTCCGCGTCGACAGAGGCGTCGCAGTCGGTGCAGGCGAGGCCGACGAACGCGTCGCTGAACATACCTCGACTTGGATGGGGGGTGGCAAGGGCCTGCCGGAACTGGTCGCACAGGGTGGCGTGTAGCCGGCCCCCGCGCTGGTGTGAGATGCTCCGGACTCCGGCAGGCCTTTAGCCGAACCGCCCTCAACATCACGCCATGACTGACGTACGCGTCGCCGGTGTGGGGCTGACCCACTTCGGTTCGCACCCCGAACGAACAGGCCGTGACCTCTTCGCCGAGGCAGTGCTCTCGGCGCGACAGGATGCCGGCGTCCCGCCAGCGGACATCGAGGAGCTCAACGTCGGCAACTTCGTCGGCTCCCTCGCAGAGGGCCAGAGCCATCAGGGACCGCTGCTGGCTGAAGCCGCGGGCCTCTCCTGTCCGGCAACCCGCTACGAGGAGGCCTGTGCCTCCGCAGGCGTCGCGGTCCGAGAAGCGGTCCGAACGGTTCGCTCGGGCGAGGCGGACGTCGTGCTTGCCGGCGGGATGGAGCGGATGACCCATCTCGGTACGGACGGGGCGACCCGCGCGCTGGCCATCGCCGCCGACGAACTGTTCGAAATCCGCGCCGGTGTGACGTTCCCCGGCGCCTACGCGCTGATGGCGACGGCGTACGCCGACCGCTTCGACATCGCCGAGGACGACCTCAACACTGACCTCGCACACATCGCGTCGAAGAACCACGACCACGCCATCCCCAACGAGTACGCCCAGTACCAGCGCAAACTCACCGTCGAGCAGGCGCTCGACGCGCCGCCCGTCGCCGAACCACTCGGTCTGTTCGACTGTTGTCCCATCACTGACGGGGCCTCGGCAGTCGTGTTCGTCAGCGAGGAGTACGCCGAAGCGAACGGTCTCGACGCCGGTGTCGCCGTCGTCGGCAGCGGCCAGGGCACCGACCGGATGGCGTTGCAGGACCGCGCCAGCCTCTCATCGACGCCGGCAGCCGACGACGCAGCCGCGATGGCGTACGCGAACGCGGGCATCGACCCCGCCGATATCGACGTGGCGGAGGTCCACGACTGCTTCACCATCGCGGAGGTGCTGGCCATCGAATCCCTCGGCCTCTACGAGCAGGGTGAGGGGCTCAGCGCCGCACGCCGCGGCGAGACGACGGCCGACGGGGAGATACCGGTCAACCTCTCGGGCGGCCTGAAGGCGAAGGGCCACCCGGTCGGCGCCACCGGCGGCTCACAGATCGCGGAGATGACCAGACTGCTCCGGGGTGACCACCCCAACAGCGACGCGGTGGCCGACGCCGACGTCGGCGTCACCCACAACGCGGGTGGGACGGTCGGGTCCGCAGTGGTCCACGTACTGGAGGTGGCAGAATGACCGACGACCGCGTCGATGCTGGGTTCGACGAGTGGCTGCGCGCGCTGGTTACCGAGGACAGCTACTACCTGGAGTGCGAGCACGGCCACGGCTCGCTCCCGCCACGCCGGGTCTGCCCGGAGTGTGCGAGCACTGAACTGAGTGAGGCGTCGCTCCCGTCCACGGGGACTGTGGACGCGGTTACAACCGTCCACGTGCCGACGCCGGCGTTCGTGGACGACGCACCCTACACGACGGTGGTCGTCGACTTCGGGCCCGTTCGGCTCACAGGTATCGTCGTCGATGCGGCGCCCAAGACTGTCGAGGTCGGCGATGACGTCGAACCGAGCGTGGGCGCGAGCGAGACTACTGGTGACGAGGTACTGGTGTTCCGGCCCACATAGGACGGCAGCGGTCGGGTAGCTACGCGTCGTCCGCGTCTTCTGTTTCCGCCTGGGGCTCTCCTGTTTCGCCTTCCTCCTCGCTTCTGTCGTCGGCTCCGGTCGATTCCGCTGTCTCGTCCTCACCAGTCTCCGCCTCAGGGTCGTACTCCTTGACGGCCGAGAAATCGCCCGGGAGTTCGCCCTCGAGCACGTAGTCGAGGAAGGCGTCAGCGCGCTCGACGTGTGGGAGGAGCTTCGCGCGGTCGAAGACGAGCAGTTCAGCACCGGCGGCCTTCGCCAGTGCACGCCCGTCCGAAACGGGGGTGAGCGCAGTTTCACGCCCCCAGATCAGCGTGGTTGGGACGTCGAACTCCGCGAGCGTCGGTCCAAGATCGATGGTGCTATCGAGGTACCCCGCGACGAACGAGGCCGGCGCGAACCGGGCGTTCTGCTGGTGGGCGGTCTCCCACTCGTACTCCTCCCACTCCTCGTCGGCGCCGCTGGGGTTGGCGTAGCCATGGTCCGCGTTGAAGTACTCGATTGCGGGTTTGGAGACGATGAGGTTGAACAGCGCCTCGCCCGCGAGTGGCAGGCGGAGGAGCTCCCGCACCCACTCTTTCTGGCCGCCCGGGCCCGCAGTGGTTGTCGGGCAGACGAGGTAGAACCGGTTCACGGCCACCGACTGGGCGGCGTGTACGGCGTAGGCGGCGCTGAGCGAGGAGGCGATGACTGTCGGCGCTTCGCCTGTCTGGTGGTCGCCACCGGCTTCGCTGAACTCCGCGAGGAAATCCCCGACGAACTCCTCGTAGAACGCCGCCGAGTAGCGCACCGCCGGCCGGTCCGAGCGGCCGAACCCCGGGAGGTCCGGGGCGATAACGTGATACTCCTCGCTCAGCCGGTCGAACACCGCCCGCCACTCGCCGGAGGAGCCTGCGGCGTTGATGCCGTGCAGCAGAACCAGGTCCGGGTCACTGGTGTCGCCGGCCTCCGTGTACGCGACGTTCATCCCGCGCCAGCGGTAGGTGCGCTGCATGCCGTCGAGCGCCGGAGGGAGCTCATCGCTTTCCTCTCGAAGAACCGCGTTTGCCACCGCAGTCACGCCGATCCCGAGACCAGCGTAGCTCAGGGCACGTCGAAGTTTCATTCGAACTGATGTAGACGCGCCGACGGCTTAACTGTGCGCGGTTCCGTCCCGAAGCGCGCCACCTTTTTGCGACGGAACGCGTTAGCAGAGGTATGCTGAGTGACGCGATGGAGGATTATCTGAAAGCTATCTACGTCCTCCAGAGCGAGGAGGGGCCGCCAGTCGCCACCTCGGCGGTCGCCGACTACCTCGAGAAGACGCCGCCGACGGTGACCAGCATGATGGAGAAGCTGGCCGACCGCGGACTGATCGAGCGGGAGAAATACCGCGGCGTCGAACTCACCGAGGAGGGTCGGACCGTGGCACTCGAGGTGGTTCGACATCACCGGATCGTCGAGGCGTATCTCGCCGAGCATCTGGACTACGACTGGGTCGACGTCCACGAGGAAGCCGACACACTCGAACACCACATCAGTGAGGAGCTCGAGCGCCGGATGGCCGGGCTGCTCGAAGATCCAACGGTCGACCCGCACGGCGATCCGATTCCGACCGAGAGCCTCGACCCGGTGGAGGAGACCGGCGCGGCCCGGCTCTCGGATTTCTCTGTTGGCGACCACGTCATCGTCTCGCGGGTCCCTCACGAGAACCAGGCGGAACTCGACTATCTTTCCGAGGCGGGCATCACGCCGGGGAGGGAGCTGGAGCTCGTCGATATCGCGCCCTTTGGCATGGTGACAGTCCGAGTCGTCGAGGACGGGAGCGAACAGAGTCTCCCCGAAGAGCTTGCCGACGCGATCAGGGTCCAGAACGCCGTGGAGGAGGTCGCCTGAACCGTGGGGGTCGCCGTTGCTGAGCCCGCCGTCAGAGCGGTTCCGTTACAGTCCGGTCTCGACATCGTCGTCCAGCGCTACTCGGGCCACGGCCCGCTGATCGCCGCCTTCCTCGCGAACCTGCTCGCCACGTTCGGTGATAAAGGCCAACTGGTTGTCGTCACTCTCGCGTCCAGATACGACACGAAAAAAGTGTTCCTGGGCGCAATGGGGGCGTTCACGCTCTGGTCGGGCGTCGAGGTGATTCTCGGGCAGTACGTCGTTACCGTCCTCCCCGACGACGTTGTCACGCTCATTACCGGCGGGCTGTTCATCCTCTTCGGGCTCTGGACGCTCTCCAGCGCGGTCGCGGCCTTCCGCGCCGAGGTGGGCGTCGTGAGCTCGCCGTTCCTGCGGAGTGATCTCGGCGTCGGGGTCTCGGGCTGGCTCCTCCCCGATCGGGTGTTCATGCGACTCGGCACCCACGGCGGCACGCTGACAGCGTTCCTGTTCGTCCTCTTCGCCGAGTTCGGCGACAAGACCCAGCTCCTGACGATCAACCTCGCGGCGACGTTCCCCGACGCGCCGATATCGGTGTTCCTCGGCGTCATCGGCGCGCTTGGGCTTCGGACGGGTGTCGACGCCGTCATCGGCGAGCGCGTCGAGCAAGCCGTGCCGACGAAGTACATCGAACTCGGTGCCTCCACCGTCTTCCTCGCGTTTGGGCTGGTCGTGCTCGGGCTGGTGCCCGAGAGCTTCCTGCTCGGCGTGCTCGGCACGCTACTGGTGCTCGGCATCGGTGGGCTCCTGCGGCGCTGGAGACACCCCACCGAGTAAACCGTTCGACTTTTCGCAATTCTTCCGTATGTACAGACGTGTTCGAGACGCTCCCCACGCTCGCCGCCGGTGCGGTGTTCGGCCTCGCCCTCGCGGCCCCGCCCGGCCCGATGAACGCGGTTATCGCCGAGGAAAGTGTGCTTCGAGGCTGGCTCGCGGGATTCAAAGCCGGGCTCGGTGCGGGTCTCGCGGATTTCGCCTTCTTCCTGCTCGCGGCGGCGGGCGTCGTCGGCTTTGTCCAACGGTATCCGACCGTGCAGGCCGTGCTGTTCGGCGTCGGCGGGCTGTTGATGCTGTATTTCGCCTACGGCGCTGCGATCGGCGCGCGATCCTCGTTCGCGCCGGTCTCCGTCGACGTTGACGAGCGAAGCTCGGCTGCCAGTCAGACGCAGTCTGACGACGCCGAGACAGGGACGGCAACCGACCCCGTGGGCCACAGGGCCACCGGGTTCCGCCGTGCGTTCGTGCTGGCGCTCACGAACCCGTACCAGATCCTGTTCTGGCTCACTGCCGGTGTCGGCCTGCTCGACCCCGGCAGCCTCGACGTGCTGGCGATGACGCCATACGTCGGCGACGCACTGACCGGGATGCTCGTCGTCGAGACCGGGAGCGCGATGCTCGTGATGGGCTTCTTCGGCGGCATCGCGCTCTGGCTCCTCTGTTTCCCCGCCGCGCTGGTCACCGCAGGCCGACGCGTGGAGACGTTCGCCCCCGTCGTCGCCGCAGCGAGCGCGCTCGTGCTCGGCGGGTTCGGAGTTGTCTTCCTCTCCGAAGCGTGGGGGATGGTCGCCTAACCCGTGCGAACTCACGAACGCCTTTAGGGGACGGGTTCGACGCTGCAGGCATGTTCGATAAATCGACGTGGATTCGACTCCCCCGGAACGTGCTGGTCGGCCACGGCGTCCTCGAGGACCTGGGTGACGCCGTCGAGGAACTCTCTCTCTCTGGAAACCCGCTCGTCATCACGAGCCCCTCGCCCAACGAACTGGTTGGCGACGACGTGCGGGCACAGCTTCCAGAGCCTCAAACAGTCATTGTCGCCGAGGCCGGCTTCGCGGCGGTCCAGAAAGTCATCGACGCCGCCGAGGAGATGGAGGCCGGCTATCTCGTCGGCCTGGGCGGCGGGAAGCCGATCGACACGGCGAAAATGGCGAGTGACGAACTCGGCATCGGCTTCGTCTCGGTTCCCACCGCCGCCAGCCACGACGGCATCGTCTCCGGGCGGGGCTCGATTCCGGAAGGCGACACCCGCCATTCCGTCGCCGCGGAGCCGCCGCTGGCCGTCGTCGCGGACACCGCGGTGCTCGCCAACGCGCCCTGGGAGCTCACCACCGCCGGCTGTGCGGACATCATCTCGAACTACACCGCGGTCGCCGACTGGCAGCTGGCGAACCGGCTGAAAAACGTCCATTACTCCGAGTACGGCGGTGCACTCGCCAAGATGACCGCCGAGATGCTGGTCGACAACGCCGAACTCATTCGGCCGGGGCTGGAGGAGTCAGCGTGGATCGTGGTGAAGGCACTCGTCTCCTCGGGCGTCGCGATGTCCATCGCGGGCTCATCCCGCCCGGCGTCTGGCGCCGAGCATCTGTTCTCCCACCAGCTCGACCGCATCGCCCCCGGCCGCGCACTCCACGGCCACCAGGTCGGCGTCGGCGCCATCATGACCGCGTATCTCCAGGACGGCCCCGAGGGGATGTGGCTGGATATCCGGAACGCGCTTGCGAGCCTCGACGCGCCGACGACTGCCGAAGACCTCGGCATCTCGGAGGCGGAGCTCATCGAGGCGCTCACGACGGCCCACACCATCCGCGACCGCTACACCATCCTCGGCGACGGCATCACCGAAGACGCCGCCTACGAGGTGGCCGAAGCGACCCAGATCATCTAACCACCGGTTCGGTGGTCGATTGCTCAGTCGAGCGGGAACGACCCGAACTGCTGACGGAGCCTCGCAACCGCATCGTCGACGGCCGCAGCCGCTCGCTCCGGGTTCATGGCTGAGAGATGCGGCTGAGTACTGAAGAAGCCTGCCGCTCACGAGCGTTGGAACGCCGCGCGGCCTGTCCGTGACCGCGCAGCAGTGATGACCAGTCGAGGCGGTGGCGCCAGGCCCGGCCGTAGTGTGGGGGCCACCCCACCGTGGCCGGAGTCCGTCCGACTGGTCGAAGACGGGTGCGTCGCCATCACCCGTGGCTTGAACTGCGACGTCGTCGGACATAAATCCTCGCACATCGGTACCAGTCAGTCGGCAGCGGACCGCCAGGTGGCCTCGATCGTCCCGATGGGCCATCGCCACGAGCGCTACCGCGTCGGCAGAGTCGAGTGATCTGCGAACGTGTTCGAGCGAGACCTCGTCGTCCGCTCACCGGGAACGGCCTCCCCCGACTCGGTCGAACCCGGAACCACCTTGTCGCTTCAGGCCACAACTTCGGCTATGTTACCACGCCTCCGCTCTCGCGCACGGTCGTACCCGCGGGCGACTGTGGTGCTGCTCTCGGTCGTCGGCTACGCGCTCGTCCTCGGGACGTTCGCGGGGGTCGTCCCCGCGGCGGCGTTCCCGACGCTCTCGCAGGCGCAGGTGGAGCTGTTCTCCCACGCCATCGCCGCGATCAACACCACCGCAACCGTGCTGCTCGTGCTCGGCTGGAAATGGATCCGTGAGGGCGAGGTTCAGCGCCACCGGAAGGCGATGACGAGCGCATTCGGACTCATCCTGGTCTTTCTGGTCCTCTACCTCATGAAGATCGGTGGCGGCGGGACCAAGGAGATGGTCGGCGCACCGGAGCTGGTCTACTACGCCTACCTGGCGATGCTCGCGATTCATATCCTCCTCTCGGTCGTCTCGGTCCCGGTCGTGCTCTACGCCCTCACGCTTGGACTCACGCACACGCCACGGGAACTCCGCGAGGAGACGCCCCACCGCACCGTCGGCCGTGTCGCCGCGGGCGCGTGGATTCTCTCGCTCTCCCTCGGCGTCGTCACCTACCTCATGCTCAACTGGGTGTACGCCTACGAGTTCAGCCGCGGGACGGGGATGGGTTAAGCGCGCTTTACCGGCCGGGTAGCCTCCCGCAGCGTGGGCCGGGACCGAACGGTTCAACCGATCCCCACCGGTACAGCCAGGCATGGGTGACCCACCCGACTCACGGAGTGAGCAGGCGGTCGAAATCGCCGACAGGCTCGAAGAAGCGTACCCGGACTCGACCATCTCGCTCCAGTTCGAGTCCAGGCTTCAGCTCCTCGTCTCGGTTATCCTCTCGGCGCAGTGTACTGACGAGCGGGTCAACGAGGTCACCTCGGAGCTGTACGAGACGTACGAAACTGCGGAGGATTTCGCCGCGGCCGACGAGGAGGAGCTCGCCGAGGAGCTCTACTCCATCACCTACCACAACCAGAAGGCGGGCTATCTCGTCTCGGCCTGCCAGGACATCGTCGAGAAACACGACGGCGAGGTGCCTGCAACGATGGACGAACTCACTGACCTCTCCGGAGTCGGGCGGAAAACCGCGAACGTGGTGCTGCAGCACGCCCACGACGTCGTCGAGGGTATCGTCGTCGACACCCACGTTCAGCGACTCAGCCGCCGACTCGGGCTCACCGAGGAGAAGCGGCCGGACGCCATCGAACAGGACCTGCTCGGGATCGTCCCGCAGAGCCACTGGCAGCAGTTCACTCACCTGTTCATCGATCACGGGCGTGCGGTCTGTACCGCCCGGAATCCGGACTGTGGGGACTGCGTGCTCGCCGACATCTGTCCCTCCGAGAAAGGCGATAGCGAGATCGATCTCGCCAGCGGCGAGCCCTGGTAACCCCCGGGAGCGCTATCGGCGAGTCGATAGGTGGTTCTTGCTCAGAGAACGTACTTCAGCAGATACCGGTAGAGGCCAACGAGATACGCGAGGATCCAGAGGAGCGTGTAGCCGAACACGCCGACACGGAGCCGGCTCCGCCACGAGCTCATATGCTCGTGCAGTTCGTCGATGTCGGCCTCCGGGTCCGGGTTGTGGTAGAGCTCCGCCTGGCGCTTGGCCTGGAAGATGCGGACGATGCCGGTGAGGGCAAACAACAGGAGTGCGTACGCCTGTAGCCCCAGGAGCGCGTGTAGCACCGCGAGCCCGGAGAACTGCTGGGTGAGCCGCGGTACCATCCAGAACACGACTGGCACGGTGGTCAGCACCAGCCCGGTGACGACGAACTTCAGGTGGTGGAGGAGCCGGTCCCACGTCATCACCTCCGTCTCGATGGCGTACCACGCGCCGTAGAGGTAAAACGGGAGGCTTGCACTCACGGCGAGGGCGGCGAGGGTGGCGAGAACCGTCTCCCATTCCATCCTCTACAGGTATGGGGCTTGCAGTGGTAAATGGCGCGACTTCGGCATGCCGGGCGGGCCGTTCGCGAAGCGCTTAACGGCGCCCCTGCCATACATCCGTTGATGGCCGATGCCCCTGACAGCGGAGACGAGCCGGCGCAGTCCGAGCGGCAGACTGCCGACACCCCGGCGAGCGACAGTGGGGCGTCGGCGACGGGCGAGGACAGCTCCGAGCCCATCGACGAATCAGTCGAGGCCCAACGGACCGAGGCAGAACTCGAAGAGCTTCGAGAGCAGGTCGAAGCGAAGTACGATTTCGACGAGTTCGGCCGGGCAGATATGGCCGAGATGGAGCGCGAGGAATGGGAGGTCGCGTTCGACGCCGACACCTGGATCACGGGAAACGAGCTTATCGACCGAATCGAAAAGGACCTCGGTACCCGCATCGCCACGCGAGAGGTGTTCGCCCGGCTTGAGCGCCACCCCGGTGAGGAAGGCGACCGGCTGCTGGCCTACTCCGACGAAGGGTACGCGATTGTCAATGCCGACGGCAGCGTCGAGGGCCAGGGGACGGTGCTCCGGGACGTGGAGCCGACCGTCGCGCTCTGCTCGATGGAGGACTACGACCCGCCGGAGCCGCCGGCGAACCCCGACCTGCCCGACCCCGAGGACGTCGAGTCCGGAACCGGCGAACTGGGCAACACGATGCTACAAATCATCGCGGTGACACAGATGCTCGCGGGCATCGGGCTGCTGGTGGCGTGGCTCCTCTATGACCTCCAGCCCAACAGTCCAGCCGGTGATGTCGTCGCCCCCGTCGCCGGGCTCGGGTTCCTGGTTATCGGCGCGTTCCTCCTGCTGGTCGTCGCTAACGCCCGTCTCTCGGACCGATTCCGCGCGGAGGAGTACCGTAACCGGCTTCGGGCCGTCGAAGAGGCGGGTGAACGCCCTGAGTTCGTTCCGACGCTCTCCGAGGCGGGTGGCGAAACGGCGGCGACGCCGCCCAGCGGGGAGGAGGAGACGGGGACGAGCGGCCGCTGAGTGAGCTGTCGCGTGACCCGTCTAACCCCACGGATGCGGGCGGCTCCGGGCCGGTCCATCCCACGGAGAACGGTGGGTTTAAGCGACGGCCGTCCCTGTGTTTACACGTATGAAGAGGCGGGATTTTCTCCGAGCAACCGGCGGTTCCGGTACGGCCGTCGCACTCGGCTCGGGGGTCGCAGCCGGGGCACAGGAAACCGGCACGGCCACCGACACGCCGGGCGGCACCGGAACCGGGACCGGAACTGACACTGCGGGCGGCGGGGGGGGCGGGGGAAGCGGAGGTGGCGGGCCGACCGAGACGGTTATCGTCGGCCCCGGCGGGAGCCTCGTCTACGACCCCGAGACGCTCGAAATCACTCCCGGAACGACGGTGAACTTCGTCTGGGAGTCCGACAACCACAACGTCGTCGTCGAAAACCAGCCCGAGGATGCCGACTGGAGCGGCACCGAGGGTGCCCCCGACGTGACCTACGACACGGGTTACGAGTACAGCCACACGTTCGAGACGCTGGGCACCTACGACTATTTCTGCCAGCCGCACAAAGCTGCGGGAATGGTCGCCAGTATCGAAGTCGTCGAGCAGCTCAGCCAGGCCGGCGGCGGCGGTGAGCAGGAGCTCCACGACCTCGGCGTTCCCATTCAGGCCCACTGGGTCGGCACGGCGACGATCCTGATGCTGTTCGTGAGCCTCCTGTTCACGTTCTACGCGCTCAAATACGGTGAATCACCCAACACCGGCAACACCGGGGGTGGTGAGTAATGTCCACGTCAGGCTCCACGTACGGCGATATCCATCGCTACGAACCGGCACGCGAGAGCACCGCGGCGGCTATCGGAATCGTCCTGCTGACGCTGATCGAGGTCGTCTTCGTCTTCATGTTCGCGTGGGGACTGGTCTCGGGCTGGGCGATCGACCCGGTCGGAAACATGTTCCTCGGTGGCTTGCTCGCTGCAGTGTTCATCGATCTGTCGTTCATCCTGCTGCTCTACCGCAAGGAGTTCCTCCCGGACGTGATGGTGGTGAAAAAGCGCCGACGGAAGTATGAGGACCTCTACGTGCAAGAAGACGAAGTCGACGGCGTACAAGTAGACGGCACCAACGCCTGGGAGCAGGTCAAACGCGCCATCTACCCGTACTACAAACGATAACCAATGAGCCTGAAAAAGAAAGACGAACACGACCATCTGGGCTGGATGCAGGAGAAACAGCTCTCCCCTATCGAGAAGGGGTATCTGTTCACCCTCGTCTGGCTCGACAAGCGGTTCCGGATCGTCGACTATCTCGAGCTACTCGAATCGCTCTACTACCGGGTGAACATGCAGATGCCCAAGAGCCACACGGAGCAGTACAACCTGGACAACAAGTTCTGGTACTGGTACCCGCTCTACGCGCTGGGCTCGTTCTCGACCATCGCGTACGTGGTTGCGGCGATCTCGGGCGCGCTGTTGGGGTTCTACTACTCCCCCGCGTCAGCCGGTGCGGGGCCAGGTGACCCGACCGTCGCCTACAACAGCATCGCGTTCATCATGCAGGATCTCCAGTTCGGGTTTATGCTGCGTTCGATCCACCGCTGGTCGGCGCAGGTGATGACCGCCGCGGTGTTCCTCCACATGCTCCGTGTCTACTTCACGGGGGCGTACAAGGAACCACGCGAACTCAACTGGATTCTCGGTATCATCCTCATCAGCCTGACGATGGTGTTCGGCTACACGGGCTACCTACTCCCGTGGGACCAGCTCGCCTTCTGGGCCGGCCAGATCGGCGTCGAGATGAGCCTCTCGATCCCCATAATCGGCGAGTGGATCGCCCAGCTCCTGTTCGGCGGATTCTCACTGAGCCAGGCGACGCTCCAGCGGATGTACATCCTCCACGTGTTCCTGCTCCCGTTCGTTGTGACGAGCCTCATCGCTATCCACATCGGTATCGTCTGGATGCAGGGAATCGCGGAACCACACTAATCCAATGACCGACGAACCCACCGACGACGCACGCACAGACGGCAGCGGCACGGGCATCGTTCCCCCGGATGGCGAAACGCCGACCTGGAGCGAGCGCAAGAGCCGCCGGGCGGGGCTCCCCCGTCTCACCTACGAGTATTTCGAGCGGTCGCGCCGTGAGGACCAGGACCTGCGCCAGCAGTCCACCTACGTCGAGCGGGACGTGCTCGCGTTCCCGACCTGGCCACACGAGCTCATCCGGAACCTCGCGCTGACGAGCTTCTTCGTCGGGCTCATCCTGTTCCTGTCGGCGACGATGCCGCCACACATCGGCAACCCGGCCAACCCCGGTTCGACGCCGGCGATCATCCTCCCCGACTGGTACCTCTACTGGTCGTTCGGGCTGCTGAAACTGAACGACCTCAACCCGGCGCTCGCGCTACTCAACGGCCAGAAGCTGATGGCCGACCGAACGTTCGGCGTGCTCGCGAACGTCGTTGTCGTCAGCGCTATCGCCGTCGTCCCGTTCCTCAACAAGGGGAACGCTCGACGACCGGTCGAGCAGCCGTTCTGGGCAGCGATCGGGATGGGCGGCGTCACTTTCGCGCTGACCATCTCCCTGCTCTCGGTCAAGAACCTGCTGCCGATGAACGTCCACCTGCTGTTCGACCTGACGTTCCTCGTGCCGCTGGTCGTCGGCTGTATCACCTACGCGGTGCTGAAGACGATGCGCGAAGGGTATATGTACGACCTCAACCGCCGTTACTACCGGATGCGGCCCCCCAAGTAGCGTGACTGACGACGCCGCCCGCGACGACACTGGCAGTTCGGACGGCGTCGACGACGAGTCGCCGTCGGGCCGACGCGAGGTCGAAGTCCCGCTCAGGCTCTACAAAACAGTCACCGTTTTCTCGACGCTTATCGCCATCGTCGCCGTCGTCGTCGGCTTCCTGCTGCTCGATGCGGCGACAATCGGTACTGGTCTCCTTCGCCGCGCCGTCATCTCCCTTCTGTCCGTCCTTTCGCTTACCCCGCCCGAGAGCGTGCTCTCTGCACTGTTTGCGGTCGCCGGCCTCCTGTGTATCGCCGGCGGCGCCGTCGTCTACGTTATGGGGACTCGATTCAAGGCGCCAGAGATGGGCGACGGTGATGGTGTGGACTAACCGCGGCCTCGGAGATGGGCGACGGTGATGGTGTGGACTAACCGCGGCCTCGGAGATGGGCGACGGTGATGGTGTGGACTAACCGCGGCCTCGGAGATGGATGCGGGCTGACTTTCACATCGTCCATCCCGCGATGAATGGGAAACGCTGAAGGGGTATCGCGGCGGAGTACAGATAATGGCTGACGAGTTCATGAAGGGGTTCGGGCTCCTGAGCGGCGCCGGTCTGCTCTGGATCGTCTTCGCCGGCTGGTACCGCACGTCGAGCTTCGAAAGCACCAGACAGCTCATCGAGGCACCCCCCGAGCCGAACACGGTGTTCGATTCGATGGGAATCTTCCTCGCCGACCTGATGCTCTGGACCGCGCTCGTCGGCGCGTTCGTCTTCTGGGTCATCATCCCGGCCGGTCGGCGGGCCCGCGGCGCGCTGGTTGCCGACGAGGAGTAACTCCGTTCGTTCTTTCGGTCGCTACCTTCGGTAGCGAAGCGACCGGCGGTCTCGGAACCCCGACCGGGTTACGCCCGTTCGAAGCAATCGTTTCCTGTACCCATCGCCTATTTGAAGACACCCGGAGGATGCGGGGGTGCATGCGTGAGCGGGCCCGGGTGTTGGCCGTTACGAGCGCTGTACTCTTTCTGGCCGGACTAGTCTGGTACAACTACTCGGCACTGTTGCCGATCGTCGCCGACGACTTCGGGTTCTCGGGCTTCCAGTCCGGCGTCGTCTTCGCGGCGTTCCAGCTCGGCTACGTGATCGCGATCCTGCCCGCTGGTGTTCTTGCCGACCGCTACGACGCACGGGTGATCGTGGCTGCCGGAACGACCGGCACCGGGCTGGCGACCGTCGGCTTCGCCGCCCTCACAGACGGGTTCCAGACGGCGGCGGTGTTTCGGCTGCTCGCCGGCGCCGCGATCACCGGCGTCTACGTCCCGGGGATGCGACTGCTCACAGATTGGTACGAAGCCGACGACCGGGGTGGGGCGTTCGGCATCTACGTCGGGACGTTCTCGTTGAGTTCTGGGATGTCCTACTTTCTCGCGTCGATCGTCGCGTCGTCGTTCGGGTGGCGGATAGCCATCGGGGCGACGAGCGTCGGCGCGGTACTCGCCGGGCCGTTGATCCTGCTGTTGACCCGGCCCCACCCTGACGCGACTGCCGAGGCTGCTGGCTTCGATTTCTCGCTGTTGCGGGACCGATCGTATCTCGCCGCTGTCGGAATTTACGCCGGCCACAACTGGGAGCTGTTCGGGGCACGCAACTGGATTCTGGCGTTCCTGGTGGCCGCTCCGGCCCTGATCGGGACCGGGAACCCGACAGTCATCGCAGGAACACTCACCGGTATCACCGTTGCCCTCGGCAGCGTGGCAAACGTCGCATCCGGGTGGCTCTCGGACCGAATCGGCCGTCTCTGGACCATCACGCTGGTCTTCCTCGCGAGTGGGGCGATAAGCCTGAGCCTGGGAGCTCTCCGGTGGCTTCCGCTGTCCTGGTTGACAGTCATCGTGCTCATCTACGGGATCACTCTGACAGCGGACAGCTCACCTGCATCGACGACGATAACTGAACTGGTCGAGGAAACGAGCGTCGGGACCGCCCTCGCACTGCAATCGTTCCTGGGCTTCGCGGTGACGATCGGATCACCGGTCGCATTCGGCGCGGTGCTCGACCTCGGTGGGTACGGGTGGGCGTTCCCGACGCTGGCGATCGGCCCCCTCGTTGGGCTGGTCGCGATCCTCTATCTTCGTCGGCAGCCAGCTGCGGCTCGGATCACGTGATTCGACCGACAGGGGAGAACGATCGGAACCCTCGACCGCGGTAAATAGCTGGCTCCGTCGGGTTCGTGGGAAATCGTCGACCACTGTAACGGGGAGATGTGGCTCCGGTCAGCGGCTGCTGGTGAGAAATGGTCTCTGCCCTTACGGTGCGAACGACGCGGCGCTATCGGAGCGGTCGAACAGAGCTACCTCGTGTGGGAAAAACACTCCCGGAACAGCGGCCGGTCGGTCAGACGACCGCCTCCCACGGCCCTTTGATGACCCAGAACAGGCTCTGGTAGAGGGCGTAGAGGAGGGCGACGAACGAGGCGATGATGGCTGATTTCGGCAGTTCGAGCGCCATGTCGTTACGCGCCTCGACCTGGCGGGCCTCGAACTCGAAGAAGTCCGAGACGACCATCCCGAGGACGAGGATGGAGAGCACCATCCCGCCGTGGGGATGGACGACCATGTAGAGGAAACAGACGAACACCAGCAGCACCGAGATGGCGACGTGAGGCGTGTAGCGTTCGAGCGCCTCCGCACCCTCGTGTGCGGCGCGTTTGTGCCTGTCGTGTGCTTGGTGCCGTGTAACGAAGGTCGCCAGGAGGAGCGCCAGGATGGCGTAGGGAAGAACCCCGGCGACTGACTCAAGCGCCCCGAGGGGGACGACGAACTCCAATGGGGTCATACTCCTACATCAGGCCAAGATGCTTTAGTGCTTTTCCAATTCGCCTGCGGCCACTCAGTCGAACACCGGGGACACGCAGTCGAACTCGCCGCCGACGCTCACCCGAACTGGCTCGTGGGGGTCGATTTCGCCCAGGTCTTCCTCGTCGGCAAAAAGCGAGACCGTGCCCTCGTTGCGCTCGACCGCTACCTCCAGTGGCCCGGGAACGACCCAGTTGTCGGCTCTGGTGGTGAACGGCGCGATCGGGACGACAGAGAGCCCAGCGCCCGGAGCCAGCAGCGGGCCGCCTGCGGCGCTGTTGTAACCCCTCGAACCGAAGGACGTCGCGACGACGATTCCGTCCGCCCGCACTTCCAGTAGCTCTTGTCCATCGGTCGACAGCGAGTATTCGGAGATGCGCGCGGGCTCGGTCGTCACCAGCGCAGTGTCGAACACCGCGCGGCCGACGCGTTCGCCGCCAACCCCGATATCCAGCACTGGATGGGTGACGAGACGGTAGTTGCCCGCTTGCAGCGCTGTTGCGGCGTCGGAGATCTGCCCCCGCTCGATACCGTGGAAGCTGCCCGCGATTTCGACCGGGAGCAGCGGCACCGACGGGCCCGAGAGCGCCGCGGCTTCGAGCGCTTCCTCTCCTACAGCGAGGACGGCGTCGGCGGCGGCGAGATCCACGACTGCTACCCCGGTTCCCGCGAGCGCGTCCGCGTCGGCCCCCCGTACCGCGACCCGGCGTATCGGGCTCGCCTCAGTCATATCTGCGCCGTCGGGCGGGACCGGCTAAAACCCCGGCGGTCCGGAGTTACTCGAAGTCGTACGGCCAGCCGCCGGTTTTCTTCATCCCCTCGGCCTGGTCCTCCGCCTTCAGGTAGCCGGCCATCGTCTCAGCGTCTTCGTGGTCGATCGACACGTCCTCGCCGGCGACGTCGACGACGAGTTCCGTCAGCAGGATCGCCTGCTCCCGGAGCGTCCGCGGTTCTAGTTTCTCGAGCGTGTCGGCGGAGGTGTGGCCCCAGCCGCGGCCGCGGCCCTCGGAGCTACTGGAGACCATGTAGCCGGGCACGCCCCAGCGAACGAACGGCCAGTGGTCCGAGTGGGGGACCATCCGTGGCACCGTGTCGATGGGATGGTCGAAGCGCTCGGACACGCGCCCAGCGGCGTCCTCCAGCTCGTCGAACCGGTGAGTGGTGAGTTCGAGCGTGCGCCCGCTCATGTTCGAGTCGACGTTGACGATCGCTTTCACCGCCTCGTGGTCGAGGTTTTCGGCCTCGACACTCGACCCGATGAGGCCGACCTCCTCGGCGCCGTATGCGATGCATTTCACTCGGGTATCGAGTTCGTCCTCGCGCTGAGCGAGCGCGCGGGCGACCTCCACGATGGTGGCGGTGCCGGCGCCGTTGTCCCGGGCGCCTTCCGCGATGTCGTGGGCGTCGACG
Organism: Halolamina sp.; assembly: GCF_036626355.1. GTDB lineage: Archaea > Halobacteriota > Halobacteria > Halobacteriales > Haloferacaceae > Halolamina. The sequence continues at coordinate 22,139 of NZ_JAZKRY010000048.1, forward strand.
TGGCTGGAGAGGATAACGACGTCCTCGGTGTCTGGGCCGAGTTCCGCGACGGCGTTGCCTGATTCGGCGTCGGGCGTCTCGCAGTCGATGGTGACCGTCACCTCCTCGCCGTCGAAGCGCCGGCCGAGCCGCGAGCCGGTCTCCGAGGAGACGCCGACGGCGGGAATGTCGCCGATTGGCTCGCCTTCGCTGCCACCGACGCTCCCTGTCGGCGGAAGCTGTCCGGGGACGTGGTTTGCGTAGACGAACGCGACGGCGCCCCCCTCGACGGCGTACTGGTACTTCTCCGTTCGGTGGATGTAGCGGTCGAAGTAGTCCGGCACCATCGAGGAGGCGACGACGATCTTCCCTTCCACGTCTGTCTCCTCGAAGTCCGCCGGGACGGCGGCGCCGAGGTCGACCAGTTCCGCAGTCACCTCGCCTGCGGGGCTGCGCGGGAGCGCGATAGACTCCTCGACGGTCTCTGGGGTTTCGATGCTGCTCTCGCCGCGAACCCAGCCCTGCAGGTCGAAGGTCTCGATTCGTGCGTCGCGCGCACCGACAGCGTCGAACGCGTCGCGTGTCGCCTCGAGCCCGTCCATCTCGCCGGGCTGGCCGG
>NZ_JAZKRY010000049.1:0-22497 GCF_036626355.1 Halolamina sp.
CCGCGACGGGTCGCTCGCCGTGAGTTGGCTAACACAGCCACGGCATCGGCTCCGTCGTCGCGGGACGGAGCCCGCGACGGGTCGCTCGCCGTGGCTGGTTACAACGCCTGATCGAACGCCGCCTGCAGATCCGCCTTCATATCTTCGATATGCTCGACGCCGACGCTGACCCGGACGAGGCCGTCGGTCAGCCCCGCGGCCAGCCGCTCCTCCTTGGGAATCGCGGCGTGGGTCATCGTCGCCGGCTGCTCGATGAGGCTCTCGACGCCGCCCAGCGACTCCGCGAGGGTGAACACCGTAGTCTCGGCGACGACGGTGCGGGCCTCCTCCAGCGTCCCGTTGAGCTCGAAGCTGAGCATGCCGCCGAAGTCGTCCATCTGTTCGGCCGCCAGCTCGTGATCGGGGTGGGACTCCAGCCCGGGGTAGTACACCCGGTCGACCACCTCGTGGTCCTCCAGCCAGTGGGCCAGTTCGTGAGCGTTCTCGCAGTGTCGGTCCATCCGGACGGGCAGCGTCTTCGTCCCGCGGAGCACGAGAAAACAATCGAACGGCGAGGGGGTGGCGCCGACGGAGTTCTGGTAGAATCCGATGCGCTCGTCGAGTTCGCGGTCGTCGACGACGAGCGCGCCGCCGATGACGTCGGAGTGGCCACCGAGATACTTGGTGAGCGAGTGGCTGACGATGTCGGCGCCGTGCTCGAGCGGGCGCTGGAGCATCGGCGTCGCGAACGTGTTGTCGACGGCGCTGAGCGCGCCGTACTCGTCGGCGATGTCGGTCAGCGCATCGATATCGTTGATGTTCATCAGCGGGTTCGTCGGCGTCTCGACCCAGAGCAGTTCCGTGTTCTCCTGCATCGCCTCCTGCACCGCCTCGTGGTCGGTGGTGTCGACGAAGTCGAACGCCAGGTCGTAATCCTCGTACACCTGGGTGAAGATGCGGTGGGTGCCACCGTAGACGTCGTCGCCGGCGACGACGTGGTCGCCCGACTCCAGCAGGTTGAGCACGGTGTTGATCGAACCCATCCCCGAGGAGAAACAGCGACCGAACTCGCCGCCCTCCAGTGCGGCGAGGTTCTCCTCCAGGTCCGTCCGCGTGGGGTTCCCGGTCCGGGAGTACTCGTAGCCACGGTGTTCGCCCGGCGCGTCCTGCTTGTACGTGGAGTTCGCGTAGATCGGCGTCATCAGTGCGCCCGTCTCCTCGTCGGGCTCCTGCCCGGCGTGAATCGCACGGGTCTCGATGCGCTCCTGGTCGGGGTCGGCCTCGTCGCTCATACCCACATCTCTGGCGGTGGGGGCCTGACTGTTCCGCTTTCGGCACGGCCCGGTGGGGAGCTCGGTGGAACGGACTCCACAAAGGATTTGTCAGTCCTCACTAACTTTCGAAACGATGCTCTCCATCGACGACGTGCGACGCAGACGACTCCTCGGTGGGCTCGGCACAACCCTGTTCGCCCTCGGTGGCTGTCTCAGCCGCGGTCCCGCAAGCACCGAGCCGACCGGAACGCCGAGGTGATCTTCGTCCCCGAACGCAGCCACGACACGCCGGAGGAGCCGCTGACGAGCGAGTTCCACCGCCTCGACCGGACGAGCGGTGAGGCGACAGCGGTGGGAACCCTCGACGGCGTCGACGCGGCCACGGTCGCCGACGGCGACAGCTACGCCATCGCGGGTGACCGGCTCGTCTCGCTGGATGGCTCTGGCGGCGAGCGCTGGTCGTACTCGCTCCCAGGGCCGGGCGTCGAACTGTTCCCGGGCCCGGAAGGCGTCGTCGCCGTCGCGAAGAAGGCGGGGCTCTCCGGGGGCGGGAACCGCGTCATCGGGGTCGGCCCGGACGGCGAACGGCGCTGGCGCCACGACGTTCCGGAGGCCCACGATGCGGACGTGGTACTGGCCGACGACATCGTCTACGTCGGCGGCGGCGAGGGTGTCGCCGCCGTCCGCCTCGACGGTACCCTCGAGTGGCGCGACGGCCGGCCCGGCGGCTGGCCCGTCGTCGACGAGTCGACCGACCGGCTCTACACCCGTTCGGGCACGCGAGCGGACACCGTGGCGGCGTACGCGCCGGGCGGCGGGCACCGGTGGACGTTCGACCCCGGAACGAGTGACGCCTGGCCCGCGACGGTCACCGACGACGCGGTGCTCGTGACTGCCATGACCGGCGAGCACGCTAGCGAGCCGTCCTACACCGTCTACGCCCTCGATCCGGAGACGGGGCGTGGCGGGGCGCTGACGCAGGTAGAGACGATATTCGCCGCCGAACCCGTGAGGAGCCGGGCCTACCTCGCGGCGGGGAGCAAAATCCACGCCTTCGAGGCGTCGCCCGGGAGCTGAACCGGGGCGCGGAGGCCACCCGCTGAATCGGGACGCGGACGCCAACCGCCCACATCCGGCAGGCGAGAACGCACCATTTATACGCCGACCCGCAGTAATCCACGGCAAGACCATGCCTAGCTCCAACGGGCCCACCACCGGAACGCGGAAGAAACTCGCCAACCACCCACGTGACCGCGGTACGTCCCCGCCCCAGCGGGCCATCGCGGAGTACGACGAGGGCCAGAAGGTCCACCTCGTGCTCGACCCGTCCACCCGCGACGGCCGGTTCCACCCCCGCTTCAGCGGCCACACCGGCGAAGTCATCGGCAAGCAGGGCTCGGCGTTCAAAGTCCAGATCACCGACGGCGGGAAGGAGAAGACGCTCATCGTGAAGGCAGCCCACCTGCGCGCGCAGGAGCAGTAGGATGACGATATTCAAAGAGAAAGTCGACGAGGAGTATCTCACCGCTTCGGAGGTGAAAGCCGAACTCGCGGAGGTCGAGGAGAAACGCGCCGCCGACGAGGACCGCGAACTCCGCTACGAGCTCGCACGCGCCATCGAGCACGTCAACCGGTTCGCGCTGCTCGACCCGAAGGAGGCCCGCGAGCTCGTGGGCCGCCTCGAGGAGCTCGACAAAGTGAACGAGCAGACGGCCCACAAGGTCGCCGACCTGCTACCGCGTGACCGGCACGAGCTTCGGTCGGTGTACGCACAGGAGCGCTACTCGCTCTCCGGTGAGGAGCTGGACGCGATTCTCGACATCGTCGCCGAGTACGCCTGATACTGCCGGACAGAACGATACAACCATCGCTCGCCGTGAATCGGCCGTCAAGTTCGTGTGAGAGCCAGAGACTGGTGAGCAACTCTGTATTGACTTCTGTCCGGCAGTATGAACAGCCACCGGCTGCCTCGACAGTTCTCTCTCGACGTTCCCCTAACCAGCGACCGCCTCGCACGCCGGGCGACGGCTTAAGTGCCGGGCCATCATAGGGCGAGCATGACTGACGCCAACGGCGAGACAGCGAACGAAGAGGACGCCAGCGGCGCCGACGAGAGCGAGGAGGACGGCCGCGACGAAGAGTACGCGGTCGTCCTCGATCACCTTCCCTACGGCCGTCCCGACGACGACCGCCCCCAGCATCAGAAACCAGAGGTCGCTTACGCGGTGGGCGAGGGCTCGTTCGACCTGTTCGAACTTACGTTGGCAGAGGATGCCGACGTGAGCATCGGCGACCGGCTCGTCGTCGCCCCGGAGGCCGACCGCGAGATCGTGAGCCGCTACCGCGAAATCCAGTACGAGGACCTCTCTCGCGGCGCCGAGCAGGAACTGGAGTACGTCGTCGAGGAGATCGTCGACCGTCACGCCCAGCGGTTCCTCGACTACTTCACCGAGGCCCAGCCGCTCACACTGCGGCTCCACCAGCTCAATATTCTCCCGGGGATCGGCGAGAAGCTCCGCAATGACATTTTGGACAGCCGGAAGTACGACGGCCCGTTCGAGAGCTTCGAGGACCTCGAGGAACGCGTCTCCGGACTCCACAACCCCAAACAGATCGTCGTCGACCGGATCATGGAGGAGCTCACCGAGGACGAAATCAAATATCGCGCGTTCACCACGGGGTCGTGAGCCGCCGCCGGCGCTGATATCGGCGGAGCGGGGGCTTTAACGCCGGCGACACGGTAGAGCCTCCAATGACCGCGCCGGAGCCCTCTCGCGACCCCCGTGACCCCGACGCCCTCATCCGCCGAGCGAAGCGTGGGAACCCGGAGTTCGACCAGCATTTCCTCGTCGACGACCGGGTGCTGGACCGGATCACGGGCTATCTCCCCGAGGACGCTGACCGCTCGCATCTTCTCGAAATCGGCGGCGGCACGGGTGTGCTCACCGACCGGCTGCTCCTGGCCGCCGACCACGTCACCGTCGTCGAGCGCGACGCCGACCTCGCCAGATTCCTCCGCGAGGAGTTCGCCGACGAGATCGCCGAGGACCACCTGACCGTGCTGGAGGGCGACGCACTGGAGCTCGCGCTCCCGGAGTTCACCGCCAGCGTCTCCAACCTCCCGTACGGCGTCTCCTCGGAGATCGCGTTTCGCCTGTTGCCTGAAAAGAAGCCGCTGGTGTTGATGTTCCAGCGGGAGTTCGCCGAGCGGATGGTCGCCGAGCCCGGCGAGTCGGCGTACGGCCGGCTCTCGGTGTCGGCCCAGCATTACGCCGAGGTAGAACTTGTCGAACACGTGCCCAAAGAGGCGTTCGACCCGCAGCCGGCGGTCCAGAGCGCGATCGTGCGCTGTAGGCCACGGGACCCGGCCTACACCGTCGCCGACGAAAGCTTTTTCCTCCGATTCGTAAAAGCGCTGTTCACCCAGCGCCGGAAGACGATGCGCAACGCCGTCCGCAACACCGGCCACATCTCGGGACTGGAGACGCCCGACGCCGTCGTTGAGGCCGCCGCCGAGTCGCTGATGAGCCGCCGGGCAGGGACTGTTACGCCGACCGAGTTCGCCGAACTGGCGGCGCTTGCCGCCGAGGTGGACCCGGGCATCGAGATGGCAGCCGACAGCCCTGAACGGGGGAACGGGGGTGGGTAGGTGCCGGGTAATCGCGGGATCTCAGACCTCAGTCAGTCGACGTTCCCGACGGTCCCGCTTCAGCTCGTCGCGACGATAGCCACGCTGGCGCTGCTCGCCGGCGACGACGAGGTGGAGCAATGACCGATACTAACCGGGATGTGACCGGCCTCGCGGAACAGCGCGGCCTCGAGATGCAGGTGTACCAGCCCGCGGAGGACTCGGCACTGCTCGCTGAGGCCGCCGTGGAGTTCGCTCGCGGGCGCACGCTCGAAGTCGGAACCGGGTCGGGCTGGGTCGCCGCGACGGTCGCCGAGGAGGGCGACCCCGAACGGGTGGTCGCCAGCGACCTCAACCCGCACGCCTGCCGGTCCGCGCGGGAGCGCGGCGTCGAGGCGGTCCAGGCCGACCTGCTCGATCCGTTCGCCGCCGACAGCTTCGAGACGGTACTGTTCAACCCGCCGTATCTGCCGACAGCCCCCGAAAACGAGTGGGACGACTGGATGGAGCAGGCGCTCTCCGGTGGGGAGAGTGGCCGGGAGCTCATCGAGCCGTTCCTCGCCGACCTCGACCGGGTGGTCAGTACCGGCGGGCAGGCGCTGCTGCTCGTCTCCTCGTTAACTGGCTACGAGGAGGTTATCGACCTGATTCGGGAGGCCGGGTTCACTCACGAGGAGGTTCGCCGGGAGTCCTACCCGTTCGAGTCGCTCTCGATTCTGCGGCTGACGCAGCTCCGGACCTGCGGGTAGGCGTCGCAAGCCGGGTTGAAACAGTTTTGCGAGGGAAGAGCGCTCCGTCGAGCGTCTTCCTGCATCGTTCAGCGCACGTGGTTGCGCGCACTGCACCTCGGCGGCGTCGCCGCCTCGGCGTCGAGGCCTGGCGGCCTCGGTCGATGCGAGGGAAGGGATTTGAACCCTTGGACCTCTACAGGAGCGGATCTTGAGTCCGCCGCCGTTTCCGAGCTTGGCTACCCTCGCACACAGTCGGTGGAAGTGAGCCATCGGGGTTTAACGCTCCGGTTCACGACGATCGTACGCACCGGAGCTTTCAGGCATCTGCCGCCCCTGCGACCGGGTAATGGGCGATCACACCCGGGACCACACCGTCGGACCGCCGATTTCCGGCAACCCGAGCGGGTGGCAGCAGGACCGAGCCGTCTCGAACGGCTGGGAACACGGAACCCTTCGCCGAGCGGTGATTCACGGCGTCCGCCTCTTCAACGCTGGCGCATTTCACGAATCACACGACTGTTTCGAAATCGAGTGGTACAACTACGGCAGCGGGACCGAGGAGAGTGCGTTCCTCCACGGGATGGTCCAGGTCGCGGCGGGTGCGTACAAGCACTTCGATTTCGAGAACGACGACGGGATGCGGAGCCTGTTCAAGACGGCCCTCCAGTACCTCGATGGCGTCCCGAACGACTACTACGGGGTCGACGTCGTCGACGTGCGGACGACGCTCGCGGAGGCGCTCGACCATCCGCCCGTTCTGGAGGGCTGGCAGATCGAACTGGACGGGGCGCGACCGGACGCGCGAGCCGAGGACTACGAATACGCCGAAGCGCTCGACTGATGAAACCCTTCGCCGCCCCGGAGGGGAACTCGTGATCCCCCCAGAGCGCGTCGCCGCCGCGGAGTACGCCAAACGTCGGGTGCTGGCGACGGTCACCGAGACGCAGTTCGGCGTGTTCGTCCACGACGCCGCACACGCCCACCGGGCACCGGCGACCCAGCTGGTCGACGCCCGCCTCCCGAGCGATGGCGGCGCCCAGGTCCCGGACGAGGCTCCCGGCGCGGCCGAACACGGCGAGGACACGACGGTGCTCACGCTGCTGGACCGCCTGGATTCGCTCTACGACCAGTACAGCTTCGACCACCGCATCCTCGCCGGCGTGGACCGCGAGACGTTCGCCAGACTCACACCGGTGCTGCGGAAGCGCGGCTACGACCGGGAGCTCTACTGGGCGCTCGTCCCTCACCTCCTCGACGAGCCGCCCGACGGCCCGCCAGGGTTCCGAATCGAGGCGAAATCCCACGGCAGTGATGACGCCCAGGCAGTCCACGAAGCAGTCGGCCGGAGCCCCGCAGGTATCGCCTACGCCGCCGATATCGCGCGGGCGCTCGACGGCACCGAACTTGTCGGCTATCGCCGTGGCGACCCAGTGGGCGTCGCCGGCTGGTACGTTCACAACGACGGTGATGACGCCGTCGCGCGGTTCACCCACGTCGGTGTCCACCCCGACACCGAGGGCCAGGGCATCGGCTCCGCACTGGTCGCGGCGGTTGTCGAGCACTGTCCCCTTCAGCCGGGACGGCTGGTCGTCTGTGCCACCGAGGGGAACAGCGGTTTCTACGAGGGGCTGGGTTTCGTCAGGAACAACCTGCTCTGGCGGTTCGCCCGGTTCCCCTGAGCCGAAGGGCGTTGTCCCAACCCATAACGCCTTTGCCCCAGGCACGCAGGCAGCGGTATGCACGACCGCGAACTTCTCTTCGACCTCTCGGCCGCACAGGGCCCCGTCGGCCACGAGGACGCCGTCCGAACCGTCGTTCGGGAGGCGCTCGAACCCGAAGTAGACCGCCTGGAAACGGACCCGATGGGGAACGTCGTCGGCACGGTTGAAGCGGACAGCGACCGCGAGGTCGTCGTCGCCGCCCACATCGACGAGATCGGCTTCATGGTCACCCAGATCACCGAGGACGGCTTCCTCCAGGTCGCATCGCTGGGCGGCTGGAACGCCCAGATTCTCCGTGCCCAGCCAGTCACCGTCCACACCGAAGTGGGAACGCTCCCGGGCGTTATCGGCGCCGAGCCGGCCCACACGCGCGACGAGGACGAGTTCGAGGATATCGAGGACGTCGCCATCGACCTGGGGCTGGACGGTGAGGAGGCGGCTGAACAGGTGAGCGTCGGCGACGTCGTCACCCTCGACACCCAGCCGCGGGAGCTCGGGGACTGTGTCACCGGGAAGGCACTGGACGACCGCGCAGGCGTCTACGCGATGCTCGCGGCCGCGCGCCAGACCGAACCCGACGCGACAGTCCACTTCTGTGCCACCGTCCAGGAGGAGGTCGGTCTCCGGGGCGCACGCGCGATCGCCACCGATGAGGCGTTCGACCCGGAGCTGGCCATCGCGCTCGACGGCACGCTCGAACGCGGCGTGCCGGGTGTCGACGAGGCCGACCGTATCAGCGAACTCGGCGCCGGCGTCGGCATCAAGCGCAAGGACGCCTCCGTCGTGCCGAGCCCCGACGTCGTCGACTGGCTGACCGCCGTCGCCGAGGACGAGGAGATCGACCATCAGCGCGAGGTCGCCTGGAATATCGGCACCGATACCGGCTCGCTCCAGTTCGACGGCGGTGCGGTAGCCGCCAGCGCGCTCTCGATTCCCGTGCGCTATCACCACTCGCCGGTCGAGACGGCCCATCAGAACGACCTCGACGCCACGGTCGAACTTCTCGCGGCGGCACTCGGACGCACCGGCGAGCTGGTCGACTGACCAGAGCGGACAACTGACCCCCAGTGGGGCGCTCGCGGCCCCGCCCGATAGCGGAACGCCCCGTCGCAGCCGGTTCCTTCTTCAGCATCCGTGGCCTCCACGGAGATATGCACATTCACCAGCTGGGGGAGGGTCAGCCGGAGACCGCCGTCGTCGCCGGCATCCACGGCGACGAACCCTGCGGGGTGCGCGCGGTCGAGCGGCTCCTCGCCGAGGAACCAGCCGTCGACCGGCCTGTGAAGCTCATCATCGCCAACGAGGAGGCACTGGACGAGGAGGAACGGTTCATCGACGAGGACCTCAACCGCGCGTTCCCGGGCGACCTCGACGCCGGGAGCCACGAGTCACGGCTCGCCCACGAACTCGCCCGCGAGATCCAGGGCTGTACGGTACTCGCGCTCCACTCCACACAGTCCTACGCCGAACCCATCGTCGTCATCGACACCATCGACGAGATCGCGCGCTCGATCGCGCCGTTGCTCCCCACCGACGTGGTCATCGAGACCGACGAGCACACCGAGGGTCGGCTCATCGAACACGCCCATACGATCGAGGTGGAGTGCGGGCTCCAGGGCACCGACCAGGCCGCCGAGAACGCCTACTGGCTGCTTCGGGCGTTCCTGGCCGCAACCAACGTGCTCCCGGGGCCATTGTCGGACGACCGGCTCACCACCCCGGAGCGCAGCGAGGTGCAGGTGTTCCGACTCGACGGCCCGATCCCGAAACCACCGGGGACAGCGTACGACGTAGTGGTCCCGAACTTCGAGAAAGTCGAAGCCGGCGAGCGGTTCGCGATCGCCGACGGCGAGGCGCTCACCGCCGACGAGCCGTTCTACCCGGTGTTGCTTTCGGCGGAGGGCTACGACGAGATATTCGGATACGCGGCCACGGCCGCCGGCACGCTGGAGTAAGCCGCCCGCGTGGCAGCTCCGCTTCGGTACGTTTATTTCCGCAAGCGGGCTCTTGCTGGACATGAGTGGACGCCCGCTCGACGTTCTCGAGGAGTCGCTCGCAGAGCCGGTAACGGTCCACCTGAAAGACGGGGATTCGTTCTACGGTACGCTCGCGGGCTACGACCAGCACATGAACGTCGTGCTCGAAGCGGCCGAGGCAAGCGCGGAGCTTCTCGGCGAACTCGATGTCGTGGAAGTGGACAACACAACGATTATCCGTGGAGACAACGTGGTTTCAGTAAGTTTATGACCGGCGCAGGAACGCCATCCCAAGGGAAGAAGAACAACACGACGCATACGAAGTGCCGCCGCTGTGGCGAGAAGTCCTACCACACGAAAAAGAAGGAATGTTCCTCGTGTGGCTTCGGGAAGAGCGCGAAGCGTCGAGATTACGAGTGGCAGTCGAAGGCTGGCGACAACTAACGAGTTCTGCGGTCGCTCTCTCCTGAACGTCGGCGCTCGCGCGCAAGCAGTCTTCTCGGTGCTGTACAGTTGAGCGACGGCTCTTTTGACCGCGATCAAGGAGCCGCGGCGCTAACGACGCCGATACACGTCGATATCGACGGCCGCGGCCACAATACACAAACGTGTATTACTCAGCCCCTCGGGAGTGGAGATGAGGCACGATAGCGGGGATTTTTACTTCCTGAACCCCCAGCAGTATCCATGCACACGGGTTCGGCCGAGGGGCCGGCCGGCGGTGACGGGATGCGCGAGAAATGCGGCGTCATTGGCGTCGCACTCGAAGAGCGCGAGGCTGCCCACCCCTGCTACTACGGGCTCTACGCCCTCCAGCATCGGGGCCAGGAGTCGGCAGGCATCGTCACCCACGACGGGTTCCAACAGCACGACCACGTCGAGATGGGGCTGGTCGGCGAGGCGTTCGACGAGCGCGATATCGAGGAGCTCCAGGGCTCGACGGGTGTGGGCCACGTCCGCTATCCGACTGCGGGCAGCGTCGACAAGGCCTGCGCCCAGCCCTTCACTGTCTCCTTCCGTTCCGGGTCGCTCGCGCTCTCACACAACGGCAACCTCGTCAACGCCGACCAGATCCGCGACGAGCTCGCCGCCGAGGGCCACGCGTTCACCTCCGACGGCGACACGGAGGTCATCGCCCACGACCTCGCACGCAACCTGCTCGATGAAGACCTGGTCCGGGCGGTCAAGCGCACCATGGAGCGCGTCCACGGCTCCTACGCGCTGACAGTGATGCACGACGAGACCGTCCTTGGCGTTCGGGATCCCCAAGGGAACCGCCCGCTCTGTATCGGGAAACTCGACGACGGCTACGTGCTTGCCAGCGAGTCCGCCGCCATCGACACCCTGGGCGGCGAGCTCCTGCGAGACGTAAGACCCGGTGAACTGGTTCTGCTGGAGCCGGACGGCTCGGGCTTCGACAGCTACCAACTCATCGAGCAGGAGAACACCGCCCACTGCTTTTTCGAGCACGTCTACTTCGCCCGGCCGGATTCGGTTATCGACGACTCGCTGGTCTACGACACCCGGCGGGGGCTCGGAGCCCGGCTCTGGGAGGAGTCGGGCACCGAGAGCGACGTGGTGATGCCGGTGCCTGACTCCGGGCGCGCGTTCGCGTCAGGCTACGCCGACGCCGCCACAGAGGCCATCGGCGACGACGCGCCGGAGTTCGCCGAGGGGCTGATGAAGAACCGCTACGTCGGGCGGACGTTCATCATGCCCAGCCAGGACCAGCGCGAACAGGCGGTCCGGCTGAAGCTCAACCCAATCCGCTCGACGGTGGAGGGGAAATCGGTCACGCTCATCGACGACAGCATCGTCCGGGGGACCACCTCGACACAGCTCGTTTCGCTGCTGAAAGACGCCGGCGCCGAGGCGGTCCACCTCCGCATCGGCGCACCCGAAATCATCGCGCCCTGCTACATGGGTATCGATATGGCGTCCCGCGACGAACTCATCGCCGCCGGCGGCGACAGCGAGGACGTGCGGGAAGCCATCGATGCCGACTCGCTCGCCTACCTCTCCGTCGACGGCGTCGCCGAGGTGCTTGGCGAGTCCCGCGCGGATCTCTGTCTTGGCTGTGTGACCGGGGAGTACCCCTACGACATCGAGGGTGAGGAGAGCGACCGGGACGTCTCTCGCCCCGACGTAGCCGATGTCCCAGCGGACGACTGATAGTGATTACTGCGAGTCTGTCCCGCCGTGACCATCCGCGTCGGTGATGGGAGCCCCAGAACCGGCGGCGTTCGACACCGTCGATGAACCTATTCGCCGTAATCACTACGAGGCGAACCGGGCAAACACGTGAGCACCCACGTCGGAGACGCTCTCGAAACCGATGGTCGTCAGTGAGGGTCAGGCCGTTCGGTTCGTGCCCGGCGAGTACCAGACCGGCGCGAACAGACACGCCAGAGTGGCTGTCGTGCTCGCGATCGTGGCTCCGACGGGGAGGGACGCAGTTCGGATGCCACTCGACTGCCCGGACTGCGGTGAGGGCTCTCGCCGGAGTGACAGGACGGCGAGGTGCGGCTCGCCTGTCCGAACTGCGGTAGAGAGCAGCCAACCCGCAGCTGTCGGCCCTGTGGTCGAGCGGAGATGCTGGTTACGGCTGGCGGCGCCCGGGGCGAAACGGTCGTCTTCTGCCCCGACTGGGGGGCCGAACCTCCCGAGCCACGGTGGGGTGCGTGAGCGAGGAACTGGTCCCGGGCCCGGCGCTACACCACGACGTAGACGAGCAGATACACGACGACACCGAGGGCGAACGAGATGGCCCAGAGCGGCGCCGCGATCCGGCCGACGCGGCGGTGGTTCGTCGTTGGGATCTCCGCGATCGGATGGCTCCACGCGAGCAACAGGGTGTAGAACAGCAGCGGGACACAGACGATCGCGAGCGTGATGTGGACGCCCAGAATCACGTGATACGCGGTTTCCAGAGCCCCCGTCGCGGGGAACGGCGTCGGGCCGACGAGCGCGACGCGGTACAGGTAGCCGACCAGAAAGAGCGCGAACAGGCCAAAGGCGGTCCCCATCAGCATCCGGTGGCGCTCGACGTTCCCCTGGTGAATCGCCCGGACGCCGGCGACGATGACGACCAGCGCCACGACGCTGATGGCGGCGTTCAGATGCGGGATGGCCTCGACGACAGCCGACGGCGCCCGGGGGAGGCGCCCGGCAGGAACGACCCGGAGGGCCGCGGCGAACACCAGCGCGAGCGAGACGGCCGAAATCGCAGTCGCGACGGCGGCGACGTGCTCGCGAACGCGGGCACGAACGTTCATGTCCGAAGGTGGGTGCGAGAGGGGATAAACGCCCGGAAGCGTACCAACGGAACGGAGGCCAGGCGGCTGGCGAGGCACGCCCTGGTCGGTTCCACCGAACCGGCGCGACACGGTTTCGGCCGGGCTGTATCCCACCAACACCATCGGCCAGACTGTCTCACCCAAGGCTACCGGAATTTTCCCTGGGAATCAAGGGTATTTTCGAAGCGATAGGGTTTCGAGTGGGAAGAACCTGGACGGATACACGATATAAGCCCAAGTGGATGGAAACCCGCGGTTGCGTCCGTCAGCCGCCGATGAGGACCGTTTCGCTCCTTAATGCCACCTGATCCCTGTGTTGGGACTACTGAGATATCATGTCCGATGCATTCATTCCAGACGACGAGACGGATTTCAGTGAGGCGCTCACCGAACTCATCGAACGCGCGTACACCAACGGCACCGACCCCGAGGGCGCCTGGAAATGCAGCATCGACGGCAACGGGAACTTCCACTGGGACGTACGAATCACCCGAGTTCAGTACGACGACGATGACGACTGACGGGATACAGCATTACTGATAAACGTCCTGAGTATCCACCCAAACTGTTACCCACGTCCACCACTTAGAAGTCCAAAGTAATGAGGGATATGCACTCTAAGCAACACCTACACTGGGGAGCCTTCGAGTGAGCGTTATCGTCGAGTTCTCCATTCCCGGGGAGGACTTTATTCTCGGACGGGCGCTACAGGAGGCGCCGGGACTCTCTGTCGAACTGGAGAAGATGATCCCGACGGGGAACACAGCCATCCCCTATTTCTGGGTGGTCGGTGAAAACAAAGAGCTGTTCGACGCCGTACTCGAGCACGAGCCCGAACTGTCCGAGTTCGAAGTCATCGACGAGCTAGACGGCCGACGCCTCTATCGTGCGGAGTGGGACCCGTCCGCTGACACGTTCATCCAGACGATAGTGGACCACGACGCAATCCTACAGGAGGCCGGCGGCGACGCCGAGTCGTGGGGTTTCCAGCTGCGGTTCGCCGACTCACACGACCTCTCGGAGTTTCACACGTACTGCCGCGAACAGGATATCGACCTGACGGTCGAGAGCCTCTACAATCCCATCGAGCCGGAGACGATCGAAGTGGGTGAGCTGACCGAGGCACAGCACTCGCTCATCGAGCGCGTCTACGACGCCGGCTACTTCGAGGTGCCGCGGAAGGTGACGCTGGTCGAGATCGCCGAGGAACTGGGCATCTCCGACCAGGCGGTGAACGAGCGGCTCCGGCGAGGGTTGAACACGCTCATCGAGGCGACGCTGAAGTCCAATACCGACCGGAAGACGTAACGCCGAGACCCCTCGGGCACTATCGCCCGACTGAGACGGGGACGAATGGAAGGGCTTTTACTCGGGCGAGCGGAACACCTGAATGCAGAAAGTGTACCTGAGCGTGGGTAGCCAAGCTAGGCCAACGGCGCAGCGTTGAGGGCGCTGTCCTGTAGAGGTCCGCCGGTTCAAATCCGGTCCCACGCACTTTCCGTACAGTGTAACTCCCCCAGCCAGTTTTGTCGATACCGGGTTTCGTCCGAGCCGGGAAGCGTTTTCTCTCGGTTCACCGCTGGTGCCCGGTCCGTTCCCCAGCGGACGTCGGTCTCGTTGAGGAGCGCAAGCGCAGGACCGAATCTGAGCACTATCTATCGTCGCTGGTCTGGCAACGACGCTTTGGGTGAGGAGTTGTCCTGAGGGCCAATCGCCACCCGCACGAAGGGCCTGGTCGCGAGCCTGGCCGCTGTCATCGGCCATTGTTTGCAGGCCTTTCGACTCGTCGCCGAGTCTGTTGGTGCGTGGCTTCGGCCCATCGAGTTTCTCGGGCCCCTGATAATTACGGTTTGGCTCGGCGCGGTGCTCCGCGATTTCGCTGATGGATGACTGCCGTGGTCGGCCGCCGAGGCTGGGCGTGTGGCTGCACCACGCTGGCGCTCGTGTTCGACGTCGACGTGTTCGTCTGGGTCGGGGTAGCTGTCGGCTCGTCTGTAGTCGCGTTCGTCGGGGGTTCGGTGGCTGTCGGCTCGTCTGTGGCCGTCTCCTCTGGTGGTAACTGGACCGTGAACGTCGCAGTCGCAGCTGCCGACGTGTTGTTCGCGGGCGTGACCTGAACAGTGTACGTTCCCGACGAGTTGGCAGCCAACTCGACCGAGAAGGAATTTTCTGTGACAGTGACGTTTTTCTCGTGAATCGTCTGGCCCCGGGACTCGAGTGTGACCAAGACGGTGTCGACCGACGCATTCCCCCTGACAGTAATGGAAGACGATTCGAGCGTCGAGTTGTTCTGGGGGGCCTCAATCGTCGGGGTGGGGACGGCTCCCGCAGTCTCTCCACCGCCATCATTCCATGACAGTACCGATGCAAAGGGGACGGATAGCCCAAATGATGATGCGACGTAGGTCGCAATAACGCCCAAGACCAGTACCCCAACCACGATACCGAAAATGGCAGCTCCCTGTTTGTACGTATCCGCCTGTTCGTCGCCGGTCGCTCCCGACGCAGTGGCTGTCGATAGCATCGGTAACTGTCGGCGCAATCGCTTGCCGAGTTCCGCGCTACTGATCGAGGTTCGCTGTTGGAGCGTTCGTAGGTCCTTCTCGATATTCGTGAGCGTCTTCTGGATGTATTCCTCCTCGACCTGGGCGCGCCAGGTCTCGAGTTTTTCGGCGGTGTCCCCGAGCGGCTGTAAGCCGCGATAGGTGCCCGGTTCGACGAGGAGGTCGAACGTATCAAGCGAGACGTTCGCGGCGTCGTCGACGATCGCCCCGAAGCCGGCATTGCCGTTCTGGACGAAGGCGTTCAGGGTGGCGAGTGCCGACTCGTGACTCCCGACACCGAAGGAAAGTCGGTGGCCGTTCCGAAGCAACGCATCGATTGCATCGTGATCATACCGATCACCAGGCGCCTCATCCGTCGTGTCAGTCAGCGTGTCGTAAACACGGACATCGTCCAGGCCCGTGACGAGCGTCATGCCAAGCTCCTGTTCGACGCGGCGTTCGAGGGCTTGTTTGAACGAGTCGAAAAGCCGCGAGCGTGATTTGGTCTCGTATTTCGCGTAGAACTGTTCGGACCGGCCACTCTCAGATTCTCGTGCCCGAAAGAAACAGTAGATGGTCAGCTGCTGACCGGTTTCGAGGGCGAACCGGACGCGTTCGAGGAAGAAGCGCTGAATCCGGTCGTTTTGCGTCGTTGACTGCCCGTCGTACTTGGTTCCTTCCGAGGTGTAGATTGTGAGTTGCGGCATGCTTACCACCGTCCGAGTTTTTCGAGGAGTCGGTCGAAGCCGACCGTCGTGACCGAGCCGTTTTCATCCCGAATCGGCACGCGCTCTCCATCTTCGTTCACTCGCGTTTGATAGTACACCGGGTGAATCTCCGACCCGGCGGTCTCGCTCACGAGGCTTTCGACCTGTTCACTCTGGCGGAGCCGCTCGTTGACATACTCCTTGAAATCGTCGTAGTAGCGGTGGGCTTCGAGTCCGCGTTCCTGTTGAAACTCCTCCGCGAGGTGGTCCGATTTGGTCGCCACAAGCAGGACGCCTTTGCCTTTCGCGGACTGGAGGATACTGAAATACTCGGAGATTTCGAGTGGCTCGTTGTCGACGAACTTTTCGACATCGATCAGGAAAATCAGGGTATCAGCGGCGCGGATGTTTGTGACCAACGCTCCCAGGACATCGTCAGTCTCGTCGAGTGGCACCGCCTCAGTCAGCACGTCAGGGAGCTTGTTGAGCCACTCGCCAGCGTAGTCCGCCCCCGTCAGTTGGACGTTTTTCGGAAAGATTGTTCCGTGAATGTACTGGAAGTCCAGTTGTTTCACCTCCCCAGGGTTGGTGGATTCGAGGAGCCAGTCTGCGTTCATCCGGTCGAGTTCTTCGACCATCTCCATGAGGTCCTGACTCGGATTCATCGGCGTATGTGATTCTTCGGTTCGGGAGCGTTCGAGACCCTGCAGGTACGCGCCGATGAGAAAGAGACTCTTCCCGGATTGTCTGGGCCCGAGGACGAAAAAGCGCTGTTCGGCGTCGTATCTGACGAACTGGCGGAGAGTGACGAGGAACAGTCCGGACACCAGAATGTGTGAGGCCAGGTTCTCCTGAACGAACGTCACCTGAAACTGGTCTGGCGGGACAATAGCGGCCTGAGAACCCGTGACGAGGAGGAAGTCGGAGTAGCGAATGTGGTACTCGAGCAACGCGAGGATGGTCACACCGAAGACGAACAGATAGATGTACCGCGCCGCACGCCGAAACTCCCATGCCTCAGGGTTGTTCCTGGGGACGAGTTTCTTACCTCCTCCGGTAACGACGCCGGCAACGACCCCGCCAAACAGCCACTGCCAACTCTGGACAAAGTTGACTTCGGGCAGGAACAGTCCCATCGACTGCAATGCGAACAGGGAGATGAGGGTGCCAAGCCACAGCAACACTGCCTGCCAGCGCTTCTTCGGGTCGATCGTCATCAGGGTGAGGAGGCCGATGAACACGCCGAAAACGAGGACACTCACCTCTTCGAGCGTCAGTCCGATGAGGCGGCGGAGCGCGAGAACGCTGCGAACGATGTGGGCCTCTTGCCAGGCCCGCCCCCACATCGACGAGAGCGGCGCCGTCAGCACCAGCATCACGGCGAAGTATGCGCCGAGCTTGGCTTTCTCGATGTTTTCCCGAACCGTCACGATGACGTTCATTCTGAATCGTCTTTCTGCTGTGAGGGCGCCGTTGGCCCGTCCCGTGCTTGTTCACCTGCACTGAGCTGAACCCGTTCGATGTAGCTCTCCAGGAGTTCCTCGGTTATCGTTCGGTCGTCTCGCAGGAAGAACTCGACATCTCGTTCAGATTCGATGTTCAGGAGGTCAGACCGACGCACGTACATCCCCTGATCGAGGCCGTAACTGTGGTGGACCAGGATGTCGTCGCCGAGGGTTTCTCGCCGTCGCTGGTAGCCGCTGGCGTAGCCCTCCGCCTGCACCATCTTCCGGAGGTTGTCGAGGAAGACGCCATCGATGAAAACCGCCAACCCGATGTCCCACGGCCCACCCACATCGCGCTGCCAGCTCGTGTACGGGCTGTTGACGCGTTTTCCACTGGCGCCAAGGTCGAAGGCTCCACTGAAGATGTCCTCGAAGTCGAGGGCCTCGGGATCCATCTGTTCGATCGCCTGGCTCAACACCGCCACCCGCACTTTGAGGTCATCGTACCGAGATCGACCCTTGCTGAACTTGCGGCGGGCCAGCCCGGTGTACTGTTCGTTGCGGGCGTTCCCGGCGAGCTCCTCGAGATGGGTTCGCATGCGCTGACTCTCCCCCCGGTTCTTCAACAGTTCGCTCGCCGCGATATCCGCACTGCCGGTCGCTCGAAAGACGTCCACTGGGCGAACGTTCTTGACGTAGACGTAGTCGTCGTCAGCGGTCGACACCGTTCGGGAGGAATCCTCGTCGTACTCGGCTCGCGCCGTATTGAACGCCTCCAGGTTCTCCGTGAACGCGTCGCGGCGGTGGTTGATGTTCTGGAAGAGGTCGATGGTCGCCTGATAGGTCTGGCGCTTTTCCCGGGTCTCCGTCATCGCGGTTTCGAGTTCCTCCTTGCGCTGTTCGACCGTCTCCGTGCCCTCGATCTCCCGCTGAAACGCACGACCCGCGATCTCACGGACAGTCTCGGTATCAGCGCCATGGCGGAGTTCCACTCGAAGATCCTCCTCGAGACCGGCGGTGAGCTCTTCGAGATGCTCGGTGAACGCCTCGATGATCTCCGACTCGAGCGCGTTGCGACGATGGTCGACGTCCGAGAGCAGATACTCCGGGGAGAATTCGATCTCCACGTCGAACGTGCTCGGAGTCCCGAGGGAGAACACCCCACGGGAGTCGAGTTTGTTCTTCTGCATCCGATAATCCTTGTGTGCTTGCTCGCGCGTCTCCTCAGTCGAACTCGTCCACGGCGTGAGCCGCTCGAAGAGCGTGGTCTCCTGGTGCATCTCCAGGAACGCGATGCGGGCTTTTCGGAGGTCGGCCAGTGAACTCCGGATGTCCTGGCGATCCTGTTGGAAATCGACCCCGATGTGGTCGAGCTTCCCCTCGATCTCATCGAGCACCTTCTCGAGGGGGTCGGCACTGACGTTTTCGACCGCCTCGAGCGTATCCGCGTTGACGATCGCAGTCCGGTATTCATCGACTGCCGCCTCCAGACCGGTGAGGTCAGATTCCAGCGAGAGCTGTTCTATCTCGTTGAGCGTCCCGAGTGTCGCTTCGATCTGTCGGAGCAGGGTCGTAACGTTGCGGTCGATCTCTTCGGCTTGCTCGTTGCGCAGGCGCTCGAGTTCCGCGGTCGTTTCCGTCAGTTCTTCCTCGAGGCGGTCCTGGTTCTCTTCTAACTCATCGAGATCCGCGTCGAGGCGTTGCATCTTCACCCCCGGATTGACGCTGCCGCTTCCGGCGCCGAGAAGGTATTCGATCGTATCACGGATTCTGTTGTCGTCGATCGCTTTCCGTTGCTCGAAGCGGCGCTTCCGTTGGGCGATGAGTTGGAGATCGGTTTCGAGAATCTCCGCCAGGTGTTCGTCGATATTGTCGACGAACGACCCACTCGACGTATCCACGGCGCGGATCGAGCCGAGGATGATCTCGATCTGCTCGGTGATGTCGTCTCCCTCGTTCCGCGCGTCGGAGACGATCTCGGAGAACACCGAGACGGATTCGTACTCGAGTTCGTGGAAGAGTTCGAACGCGAGTAACTCCTCGACTTTCTCGATGCGTTCGGTGAGGTCAGTTTCGTCCAGATCACGGAGTCCGGTCTCCTCGTCAGTAATCTCGTCGTACTGCTTGGCGAGGAACCGACCGACGGCAGTGTAGAGTTCGTCTTCTGCCTGCATCGATGCTTCTTTTTGATCGAGGATGTCACGAAGCGCGTCGCGCCCCTCGGTAATCGCTTCAACGTTATATCGGAGAATCTGGGGAATTCCGATCGTAAAGGGTGCATAGGAGGGACTCGACGCGAACGGGTCCTCCAGGTTCTGTGTGTTGTAGTACGATGCGAGAAGATAGACGATCGCCTCGTCGAGTTCGTTGAGCAGTTCCCCAGTCTGGATGCGATTGCCGGTCTTCCCGTCGAATCCAGTTGGGTCGATTGGGAGCAGAACACAGTCCTTGAACAGGTTCTGGTTGGTCAGGCTGAGATATTCGAGTTCGGACAGCGCGGCAAAGGCGTTCGTGTTCTCTTTGATCCCTTCGGTGTGGTTCGGAAGCACGCCAAAGAGCGTGATTTCGGCCGTGCGTTGTCGAGACTGAATCTCACTCGCCAGATCCGCAAGAACACCGGATCCCGTCCCACCCCCAAGGCCCATGAGAATGGCGACTTTCCCTTTCTCTGGCAAGTCGATGAACGTCTTCATCTGGTCGTCTTCGGCGTAGGATTTGTAGTAGATCCCCTTCCCGAGCCCCCGTTTCCTGACGACACCCCGAGCAAAATCAAGATTCTCGTTGATATGTTGCTCTTGTAACCACCAGTCTTCCTCGTTCATCCCGTTCCCTGCAGCGATTCGGGGGACTGCATCGTCTCCGAGAAGGTCTATACTGCCACTGAGCTGGATATCCTCCGTAATGAGTTTGTATTCGATGTCGACATCTCCAATACGGTTCGAGCTCTCCTCCCGGAGTTCGTCTTTCACCTCGGAGATTCGAGTTCGAATCTCCTGGATGCGGTTTCTGTCACTGTTTCGCTCACCAAGAGCAGTATCGAGAATGGAGACGGTCAGTGACTGGGGATTCGGTCGAGGTTGGAGGATGTCTTCGATTACCCAGTCCGATTCTAAGAGCGTGAACGCAATTTCTTTTCCTGCACCACCCACAGCGAAGACCCTGTCTGGTAGTCTCATTGGAGTGTGTTTCAGAAAACAATCAGTTCTATTTCCTTAGCTATTAACCGCTTATCGGGATTATCGTCTGGCTAATCTGACAAAATTGTCCGTTTTGAACGGGAAGCGTGTGTATGTTACAGCGCTTCGATGAGAAAGCCCACAATAGAGCGCTCTCGCCACGAGGATCGCAAACCCACGTGGGTGCTGGATCCGGCTGAGTAGCTCACACACGGACCCATCGTCGTCACCATCCTCGGATGCGGCGTCATCGGTGCTGGTCGGCAACTCCTCCAACCAGCCGAACACTGCTCCTGTGACGGGGAGTACCGAGAGGGACAGCAAGAAGGGCGACCGCCACCCGACCATGCCACCGAGGCCCATCATCATGGAGAAGAATGTACCACTCGTCCCAACCCTGCGGTAGTGCCCCTGCACAGTGGTCTCCCAGCAACCGGCACCATCGGCGGAACGAACGCACGTCAGTCCGGGCCCGTTGACGAACGCTCCATACTGGCTGGTTCATCCATACGGAACCCCGCGACGGCTGCGAGGAGACTCGCGACGGCGAGAAGGAGGAGCGCCGGCGTGAACGATCCGGTGATATCATGCAAGAGCCCGATCAAAAACGGGCCTGCGAACCCGCCGACCTCTCCGACTGTGAAAATCAGTCCGGTCGCAACTGCGGTCAGACTCGGGCCGATACCGTCCAGTTCGATCGGAATCGCCCGAATCAGTGGGGAGAGTCCGCCGATGACGAAGGTCCCCACGAGTGCGAGCGAGAGCAGAAGGACTGGGGGACGACTCGCGACGATCAGCCCTATCAGCCCAACTGCCCCTGCAAGCCCAGAGACGATGATCGGGAGCCGACGGGTCCCGTACCGATCGGAGATGGCGGGAACAGCGACGATTCCGAGAACACGAATGAGAATAAACAGACTCGTTATCGTCCCCGCCAGCGTCGGCGACATGCCACGCGTCTCGAGGATCGTCGGGAGCCAGTTCGAGAGACCGTGCGTGATGAACAGTCTGACGGTCCCGATGACGACCAGAAGCAAGAGACCGTAGTGTGTGAAAACGCGAGCGAGGTCGCTCCGCATCGAATACACCGAGAACGACTGGTCGTCGCCGCGTGTCGAGAACGTCTCGACGCGACCCCAGAGCTGGCCTGAAACGACAGTCCACAGGCCGGCGAATGCGACGACAGCCACGCCGGTGTAGAAGAAGAAGGGCCGCCAGCCGCCGACGAGCGGTCCGACGAGTGATCGCCCGGTTGCAAAGACGGTCGCACTACCGAGAGTTGCACCGACGATATACACCGAGGACATCGTCCCGGACCGGTCGGGCGGGAAGAGTTCCGAAACGAGTTTTGGCAATCCGAAGGTGATGGCAGTTCCGCCGATACCCAACAAGAGTGTCGGGAGTAGAATCGTCGTGAATGCCGTCGAGACGCCTCGGAGTAGATGCCCGATTCCGATCACGAACAGGCCGACACTGAGTGACTGCCGTGAACCGAGCCGGTCGATTGCGAGACCGGAGACCAAAGAGAGCGGGATATAGCTGAGTTGGACGGCACCGGTAACCACCCCGGCCTGGGTGCTCGAGAGTCCCAAGTCCTCGATTATCGGAACGAGATACGCGGCCAGAGAGAACCACGAGAACGTATACAGGAAATAGCCGGCGCTTGCAACGGCGAGCAGCACGTACGACTCGACTGACGGTTCCTGGTTGGACACGACTCCTGTCAGTCACTATGCGGAATTGTCGACATGACGTTACTGGTTTGGCGTAGACCAGGCAATCGATACTCTCCGACCGAGCGCTCGTGATGAATAGGCCTACTGAAACCCGCTGGAGCTGTTCGGAACCCGGTACTGAGTACAGCGGACAGCGCCAGCACCGGCCACCGATTCAATTGCGTTCCGAGAATGACTCGACGGCGCTACAGCTCCTGAGGCAGCATCGAAAGAAAACGGAACTGAGAGAGTCGAAAGAGCGGCCGGCTGCCGTTCAGCCAAGTCGCCTGCTCGGTGCGACTCGAC
>NZ_JAZKRY010000050.1:0-22248 GCF_036626355.1 Halolamina sp.
TCAAGCGGCGCGGTGCCGTGGGATTCCCGCGTCTTCAGGCGCGGGAGGATGTCAATGGTTGCGAATGCGCTCATCAGGGTTTCGTTAACTGCACTATGACCCGGGTCTGTACCGTCGAGACCACCTCGAAGCAGTCGCGACCCTCCATATTGCAGGGGACTTCCGTCATGGACCACTCGAAAACCGTTCCGCTTCACGCTTCAGGCGTAACTGGACACCGTCCTCACACTAGTTGACCGCCCTACGTAGCAGACCAGGCGTCGGTCACGCAACGAACTCCCCGCGAATCACGTGAGAAAGAGAGGGTCTGAGTCCAGTAGAGGGCTGGAAACCCGCTCTACGGGGAGATTGACTCACGACGAATCGTCGCCGAAGGCAACGGGTCGGAAGGGATTTGAACCTCGGTCACTCCGTGATGGGCCGTTCCCTACTTCAAATCCCTTCGTGGCGTTTTCACTGCTCACTTCGGTCGCAGGAAAACGGGCCGGAAGGGATTTGAACCCTCGACCGACGGATTAAGAGTCCGTCGCTCTCCCTAACTGAGCTACCGGCCCTCACAAACACATCCCTGCGGGCCGATAAAGAGGGTTTCCTTTTCCAGCGCGGGCGAACGATGGCTGTTAAGTGTGACGGCGAGCAATCCCAGTTATCTATGAGTACGGGGGTCAGTATCTCTTCGATGTCGTCATACGCCATTCTCGGCTGTGGAAGCGTCGGGCACGCCGTCGCCGAGAGCCTCGACGACGAGGGGAAAGACGTCCTCATCCTCGACAAGGACGAAAATCGCGTGGAGGCGCTGCGGGACCAGGACCTCAACGCCGTTACCCAGGATATCGTCGACCCCTCGGTCGTCGACGTTGTCGCTGACCGCGACGTACTCCTGGTTCTCGCCTCCGATGTGGGAACGAACAAGGCCGCTGTCAAATCGCTCCGTGAGCAGGGGAGCGACCAGTTCCTCGTCGTCCGCGCCTCCGACCCCATCAGCGGCGACGAACTCCGGGAGCTGGGTGCCGACGTGGTCATCAACCCCTCCGAGGTCATCGCCGATTCCGCGCTCCGATCTCTCGAATCCGGGGAGATGGAGTACAAGGCACGCCAGCTCGCCGATATCCTACGCAACGCTGACGGCGACCTCGCGATTCTCACCCACCACAACCCCGACCCCGACTCCATCGCCAGCGCCGTCGCGCTCCGAGCCATCGCCGAGAGCTACGATGTGGACGCCGACATCCTCTACGACGGGGATATTGGCCACCAGGAGAACCGGGCGTTCGTCAACCTGCTGGGCATCGAACTCACCGACCGCAGGGACGCCCCCTCCCTCGACGAATACGGTGCGCTCGCGCTGGTCGACCACATGAAAAGCGGCGAACTCGAGATCGAGGCCGGCATCGACGTCTTCATCGACCACTACGAACCCGATGAGCCACTCGAGGCCGGTTTCGTCGATATCCGGCCGAACGTCTCCGCGACGTCGACCATTCTCACGAAGTACATCCAGGAGTTCGATATCTCGCCCTCCGAGGCCGTCGCGACGGCACTGCTCTACGGTATCCGCGCGGAGACGCTGGACTTCAAGCGAGACACCACGCCGGCGGACCTCACCGCCGCGGCATATCTCTACCCCTTCGCCGATCACGAAACCTTGGAGCAGGTCGAATCCCCCTCGATGTCGCCGGAGACGCTCGACGTGCTCGCCGAGGCGATCCAGAAACGTGAGGTCCAGGGGAGCCATCTCGTCTCCAACGCGGGGTTCATCCGCGACCGCGACGCGCTCACGCAGGCGGCCTCCCATCTGCTGAATCTCGAAGGGATAACCACCACAGCGGTGTTCGGTATCGCCGAGGACACTATCTACCTCTCGGCGCGCTCGAAGGACATCCGCATGAACATCGGGAATGTGCTGCAAGATGCTTTCGGCGATATCGGGGAGGCTGCGGGCCACTCTACGCAGGCCAGTGTCGAGATTCCGCTGGGCGTCTTTGGCGGCATCGAGACGACCGAGGAGAACCGCGACACCCTCCTGTCGCTCTCCGAGGAAGCGGTTCGGCGAAAACTGTTCGCGGCGATGGGCGTCGAGGGCGAGACCACGAACGGGTCGTAGTTTCTCTCGTCCGATATCCCGCGACGTGTCGATGCACACCGTGACCATGCGCCGGAGCTTCACTGGTTCGGGCAGCGCCGCGTCGCCCCCGGTTGTCGTCACGTCGAGCCGGTTCTCGATGGAGAGTGAGCCACGAACCAGGACGCGTGTCCACAGCCGGTCGCCGCGTCGGTACGTCCGGCGCCGCGCAGCGTCCTGGTGGTGCCGAGACACTGAACCGCTTCGATGGCGTCCTTCGCGCACAGCGGGGCCGAACCATTGTCGAGTACCGACTGGGCCGCCTGGGGCTCCACTGCTCGAACGGCGCGGCGGAAACGAAGGCGACGTCCCCTTGCTCGGGGGGCCAGACAGCAGCGCATCGACGCCGGTCCGCACGTCCGCGGCGTCCTACCAGGGACGATTGTGTCCTCGTGGACCGGCGGGTGGAGCGACTCGGTAATCTCTTCAGTCGTGCGGGACGCGGTACGAGACAGCGACGGCGTTGCGATGGCGGGGGCGTCGAGAATGAGTTCCCTCTGGTTCTCGGGCGGGGGACGAGCGTGATCAGGCTTCCGACCGGAACGCCGCCCCGAGCTCCGGTCGAGAACGACCATCCCGCTCGACAGGCGTTCGATCTTCTCATAGTGATTACGGCGAATCGGTGCATCGACGGTGTCGAACGCCGCCGGTTCAGGGGCTCCCCTCACCGACACGGATGGTCACGGCGGGACAGACTCGCAGTAATCACTATCAGGCCAGCGTCTCCTGTGCCTCCTCTGGTCCTTTCAGCCGTTCGATGATGTCGTTGATGAGGATGACGTCGCCCACTGCGCGCACCCAGCGGTAGGGAATCATGACACCCTTGCCCGCTTCGATACTCCCCTGGAACAACTCGGTATTGAGATCGGCGAGTGCCAGCCCGGTCACCTGCTCCTGGCCGAGGTCGAGGCGGACGTCTTCGACTTCGCCGACGAAGACCCCGTTGTTCGAGTAGACCTCGCGGCCGACGAGGGCCGTGATCTCCTGAGAATCGACGTGCATACTCACCCGGAGGAACCCGTGGACAATAATACTTCGCTGTCTGCGGATAGCTGTTCGGACACCGGCTCACCCGTCCGTCAGTCATCTGGGCCTGCCGCAGTGGGTGCGTTTTTGCCCCCGCACGCGCAACAGCGATACATGGCAGCGGACCCGGAGCCCACGGCAGCCGGCGAGTTCGATTACCGGAGCGACGACGTCGCCCGGCCGGGACTGGTGGCGGACCTCGAGGCCCGCGTCGACGGCGAGGTCCGGTTCGATAGCTACTCCCGGCAGCTCTACGCGACCGACGCCTCGGCCTACGAGGTAACCCCAGTTGGCGTCGTTTTCCCGGAATCGACCGCCGACGTCTCTGCTGTGGTCTCCTACTGTGCCAAACGCGGACTCCCGGTGCTCCCTCGCGGCGGCGGCACCAGCCTCGCCGGCCAGACCGTCAACGAAGCGGTCGTACTCGACTTTACCGCCGAGATGGACACGATCGCCGAGGTCGACCCCCAGACAGCCACCGCGACCGCGCAGGTGGGGACCGTCGTCGCCGAACTCAACGCCGCCTGCGAACCCCACGGCCTGAAGTTTGCCCCGGACCCCGCCTGGCGCGACAAATCGGCCCTCGGCGGCGCCATTGGCAACAACTCCACGGGCTCACACTCGCTGAAGTACGGCAAAACAGACGCCTATATCGAATCCTGTGAGGTTGTGCTCGCCGACGGCACCGTGACCGAGTTCGGCGAGCGACGCGTTGGCGACCTGCGCGAACAGGCCGACCCGGACGGCGACGCCGAGGCCCGCGTCGCAGCTGGCGTTATCGATATCCTCGACGGCCACGCCGACGAGGTGCGCGAGCGCTACCCTGAGATGAAGCGCAACGTCTCGGGCTACAACCTGGATATGCTCGTCGAGGAAGCGACCATCGACGGGAAAGTCGACGATAACGCCAGCGTCAACCTCGCACGCCTGCTCGCGGGGAGTGAAGGAACGCTCGCCATCGTCACCGAGGCGACCGTCTCGCTCGAACCCATCCCGGAGACCAAAGCCATCGCGCTGCTGGCGTACGACGACCTGCTGGACGCGATGGCTGACGTGGAAGCGACGCTCGAACACGGCCCGTCGGCGGTCGAGGTGATGGACGACGTTCTGCTCGACCTCGCTCGGGACACGGAGGAGTTCGCAGACGTCGTCGGGATACTCCCCGAGGGGACCGACGCAGTACTGCTCGTTGAGTTCTACGCCGACAGCGACGATGAGGGCCGGCAGACGGTCGCAGACCTGCTCGCGGACCGCCGGCCCGGCAGTGATACCGCTGCTGATCCAACCGATGACGGCCAGGGAAGCGACGTGCCGGTCCGGGCGACGGAGGCAATGGAGGCCCACGACGACTCGACCAGAGAGCGGTTCTGGAAGATGCGGAAGGCGGGGATGCCCATCCTGCTTTCCCGGACCTCCGACGCCAAACACATCTCGTTCATCGAGGACTGTGCGGTGCCCGCCGAACACCTCCCCGAGTACACCCGGCGGTTCCAGGAGGTGCTCGAGGCGAACGACACGTTCGCGTCCTTCTACGCCCATGCGGGGCCCGGAGTGCTCCACGTCCGCCCGCTCATCGACACTAAAACCGATACGGGGGTCGAGCGGGTGGAGGGCATCGCCGACGCCGTCTCCGATATCGTGGTCGACCTCGGTGGCAGCGTCTCCGGCGAGCACGGTGACGGCCGTGCGCGCACCCAGTGGAACCGGAAGCTGTACGGCGATCAGCTCTGGGGCGCGTTCCGCGACCTGAAAACCGCCTTCGACCCCGACTGGCTGCTCAACCCCGGCCAGGTCTGTGGCTACGGCGACGACGAGACGCGCCCGCAGCGGCTCCCCGAACGCGCCGACGCCGTCGATATGACCGAGCATCTGCGGTTCTCCCCCGACTACGAGTTCGAGACCGGCTTCGAGCCGTCGATGCACTGGGAGAACGAAAACGGGTTCCAGGGGATGGCCGAACTCTGTCACGGCTGTGGGGGCTGCCGGGGCGAGCAGGAGACCACCGGCGGCGTGATGTGTCCGACGTACCGCGCCGCGGGCGAGGAGATCCAGTCCACCCGCGGCAGGGCGAACATGCTCAGGCAGGCGATGAGCGGCGAACTCGACGAGGAGGAGGTGCTCTCCGAGGAGTTTGCGACGGAGGTGCTCGACCTCTGTATCGGCTGCAAGGGCTGTGCGAGAGACTGCCCGAGCGAGGTGGATATGGCGAAGCTAAAAACCGAAGTCGACCACGCGCGCCACCAGCGCGAGGGGCTCACCCTCAGAGAGCGGCTGTTCGCCGAAATCGACAGCCTAGCTGCGGTCGGCAGCGCGTTCGCCCCGCTCTCGAACGCTGCCGCGAAGCTCCCCGGCGCGCGCTGGGCGATGGAGAAGACGCTGGGCATCGCCAGCGAGCGCAGCCTCCCGACGTTCCACCGCGAGAGCTTCGCGGATTGGCTGGAAAACCGAGAGCCCCAGGTTTCGGAAACCGATGCCGAGCGAAAAGCACTGCTGCTCCCCGATACGCACACGAACTACAACAACCCCGATGCGGGGACGGCGGCGGTCCGGGTGCTCGAAGCCGCCGGCGTGCACGTCCGGCTTGCCGATGAAGCAGGCTCAAGCGGTCGCCCGCCGCTCTCGAAAGGGCTGGTCG
Organism: Halolamina sp.; assembly: GCF_036626355.1. Lineage (GTDB taxonomy): Archaea > Halobacteriota > Halobacteria > Halobacteriales > Haloferacaceae > Halolamina. Next base: position 5,784 of record NZ_JAZKRY010000050.1, read on the forward strand.
ACCGCGCTCGCGAGCGGGCCCGAGCAAACGTCGAGGCGCTCTCCCCCAAAATCGAGGAGGGCTGGGACGTCGTCGTCGTCGAACCTTCCGACGCGGTGATGCTCCAGTCGGATTACCACGACCTGCTGTCGGGCGAGGATGTGGACTCGGTCTCAGCAGCTACCTACGGCGTCTTCGAATATCTCGACACGTTCCGCCTCGACGAGGCGTACGCTACGGACGGCGGAGGCTCGCTCACCTACCACGGCCACTGCCACCAGAAGGCGACGCGGAAGGACCACCACGCTGTCGGCGTCCTCCGCCGCGCCGGCTTCGAGGTCGACCCGCTGGATTCGACCTGCTGCGGGATGGCCGGGAGCTTCGGCTACGAGGCCGAACACCTCTCGATGAGCAAAGCTATCGGTCGCCTTCTCTTCGACCAGGTTGAGGAGTCCGACGGGGAGACGGTCGTCGCGCCCGGCGCCTCCTGTCGAACCCAACTCGGTGACCGCGAAACCGCTGAGGAGGAGCCACCCCACCCGATCGAGACGCTCGCGGCTGCCGTCGACGTGGCCGGTGGGGCCGACTGAGTTCGCGGTGATGTGGCGACTGAGCCGAGCGTTCAAGTAGGAGAACGGGACCAGCCTCCCCATGCGCTGAGAGCTGCCGCGGAGGAGCAGCGGTTGTGCGGCCTCTCCTTCGCGGTGAACGGTTGCCGCCTGTTCGCCAGCCCCGTGGGGGGCGATGTCACGAGCCCGACCGACGAGCCAGGCGCTCCCCTACAGGCCGTCGAGCAGTTCGCCGAACGCCTCGAGCCCCGCCCGAACCTCGTCGGTGTCTCGCCCCGCGGAGAGCCGAATCCCCTCCGGTATACCGAAAAACCGTCCAGGAACGACGAGGATACCTGCGTCCCACGCGGCCTCGGCGAGTTCTGACCCGTCGGCGCGCTCGTGTCGTACGAAGCCGAACGTACAGCCGTCCGGAATACGCCCGGAGAGATCCGCTCGTTTGGCGACGAACGAGGACAGGAGCTCGTTGTTCCGACGGAGATGCTCACGGGATACCGCGACGAGCTCGTCCTTGTGGGCGAAAAAGCGTCGCGCGAGCGCCCGGCTCGGCGCTGCCACCGCGGGGACGTGTGAGCGGACCACTCTCGCGCGCTCGGTGAACGACTCGGGGGCGATGAGCCAGCCGATCTCGAGCCCGCCGAGACCGTGGAACTTCGTGAGCGAGCTCGTGACCACGACGTCCCGGAGCCCGGCAGCGGTGATGCCGCCGAACGCGCCTTCCCCCTCCTCCTCGACGTATGGGCCGTACACCTCGTCGACGAGCAGCCGGCTTCCCGCCTCCTGGGCGGCAGTCGCGACGGCGGCCAGTTCGTCCCGGGAGGTGAGTCTCCCGGAGGGGTTGTGACGGTTCGTCACGGTGACCAGCGCCGTCGAGTCGGTGATGACGCCGGTGACACGGTCGGGGTCCAGTTCGAACCGGTCCTCCGCTGGCCGCCGGAACCGCTGGATATCTCCGCCCAGCCCCGCTGGGGTGTGCACCAGCGGGCCATATCCGGGTTTCTCGACGACGACTTTGTCGCCCTCGGCCAGCGCCAGCGCCGTCGCGACGGCGAGAAAGTTCGCATGTGTCGCGCCGGCCGCTACCACGACCTGGGACTCATCGACGCCGTACTCGGCGGCGATAGAGGCTGCCAGTTCGGGCGGGTCTTCGGGCTGCTCCAGCCCAACCAGTGGCTCCGGAACCACCTCACTCCCGGGACGGTAGGTCCGCAGGTCGCTCGACCCGAGGTTGTAAGTCGCCTCCGCGGGCCGCCCGTGAATCCACTCCAGATACGGCATCGGTTCGAACATGCTCAACTGGTAGATGGGAGCCACCTAAGAGCCACCGCCTTCCACGTCGGCCAGTAGCCGCTCACCGGAACTGTTCGTACAGCTCGCCGACGCAGGCTCTCGCCGTCACGGCGTCGGTAAACCGCGCGAGATGCGACTCGCAGTGACAGTCCGAGGCACCGAACCCCGGAACGGGGTCGTCCCCGAGTTCGCGAGCCACCGCACACTCGGCATCCCGGCCGCCAACGCGCTCGACGGCGACGATAACCGTCTCTGGATGGCCGCCGAGATAGTCGACGTGCCAGTGCTTCACGTCGTGCTCGCCGGCAGCGACTCGTCGATGGCGGTCGATTCGACTGAAGCCGCCGCTCCCGAGCGCGCTGCCGGTGTAGCAGTAACCGCCGGCGGGGAATCGGTGCTCGCCCAGCGCGCCGACCGCGATCGCCGTTGGCTCCGGAAGCGAGAACACCAGCGTGTAAGTGCCCCCCGCAGTAATCATCTAACTGTTGCCCGGCGGCGACAAAACACCGGCGGAGCGCCGGGACCAGAACCGTCATGTCTCACCGCCACCGAACTCGCGCGTGCACGACCCCCTCGACTGGCTGCGGGAGCGCCCCTACTACGAGGATCAGGTGGCCGCCCATCGCCGCGTGCCAGCCCGCGAGCCCACGTTCGCTGAAGTGGAACTCGAGTCGCGCCTCGATTCGGCGCTCGATGAGCAGGGCATCGAGCAGCCGTTCAGCCATCAGGCCGAGGCGATTTCGGCTGTCCGGTCCGGCGAGGACGCGGTGCTCGCGACCGAAACTGCGAGCGGGAAGAGCCTCGCCTACACCGTTCCGGCATTCGAGAACGCGATGGATCACGGCGGTCGGACGCTCTATCTCGGCCCGCAGAACGCACTGATCGCCGACCAGTTGGAGACGCTCTCCGAACTCGCACGCGGCCTTGGCTTTGGCTCCCGGGTTTCGGTCGAGCAGTACACCGGTCGCCTCTCGAAATCCGAGAAGCAGGACGTCCGGGACCGCCGGCCGACGGTACTGCTCTCGAACCCCGATATGGTCCACTATGCCCTGCTTCCTCACGCTCACCGGCTCTGGGAATGGTTCTTCTCCTCGCTGGAACTCGTGGTCATCGACGAGGTCCACAACTACCGCGGCGTGTTCGGCTCCCACGTCTCGCTCCTGCTCCGGCGCCTCAACCGGATCTGTGAACGCTACGGCGCAGACCCAACGTTTGTCTGCTGTTCGGCGACCATCGGAAACCCCATCGAGCACGCGACGACGGTCTGCGGCCGCGACCCGTCGGGATTCAAACTCATCGACGACGACGCTTCCGGTGCCGGGCCGCGGGATTGGGTGCTCTGGAACCCGCCGGAGTACGAGGGCGACCGTGGCAGCGGCCGCCGGCGCTCCAGTCACACCGAGTCGATGCGCCTGTTCGTCGACCTCGTGGAGGACGGCCACCAGACCCTGGTGTTCACCCGGAGTCGCCAGACAGCCGAACGCTACGCGACCCAGTCGTCCACGGAACTCCGGCAGCGCGGTGCAAACGAGTTAGCCGGCAAGGTCCAGGCGTACCAGGGCTCGCTCACCGACGAGCGGCGACGCGACCTGGAGACCCGGCTTCACGATGGCGACCTCCGGGGGGTGTGGAGCACGAACGCACTCGAACTCGGCGTCGACGTCGGAGGGCTCGACGCCGTCATCATCGACGGCTACCCCGGAACGCGGATGTCGACGTTCCAGCAGGCCGGGCGTGCGGGGCGAGGAACCGACTCAGCGCTGATCGTCGTCGTCGCCGGCGAGGACCAGTTGGACCAGTATCTGATGCGCAACCCCGAGGAGTTCTTCACTGGTGAGCCGGAGGAAGCAATCTCCAACCCCGAGAACGAGGAGTTGATGCCCGACCACGTCGCCTCCGCCGCCGCGGAGAACTGGCTCTCCCGCGACGACGACCGCCATTTCGGCGAGCCGTTCCCGGATGTGGTCGGGGAGCTGGCGGAAGCCGGGCTGCTGGAGCGCCGAGAGACTGCCAAGGGCGTGCGCTGGACCCACGACGGCGACGAAAGCCCGCAGCACGCGATGAGCCTACGGACCATCGACGACCGGGAGATCAACCTCCTGGAGAGCCGCTCGGGCGACGTCATCGCCTCGCTCTCCTTCTCGGACGCGCTCCGGGACGCCCACCCCGGCGCTATCTACCACCATCAGGGCCAGACCTACGAGGTGTCGGAACTGGACCTGGACCGTGACGTGGCTCGGCTTCAGCCGACGTGGGCCGACTACCACACCCGGGTACTGACCGAGAAAGACGTCGTCGTCCACGAGGATCTTCAGGAGAAGCCGCTCTCCGCGCGCCCGGACACTGCCGTTCGGTTCGCTGACTTGGAGGTGACCGAACAGATCACCGGCTTCGAGCGGCGTGACGCAGCCACCGGGGAGACGCTCGGGACTGAGTTACTGGCCCTCCCGGAGACGAGCCTCCGAACCAGGGGGCTCTACTGGACAGTCCCGGACGACGTCGCCCAGGAGATGCGCTGCATGGCCGGCGAGGACGGTGACCCGGAGTACGGCTTCAACGGCGGTATCCACGCGGCTGAACACGGCGTCATCTCGCTGTTCCCGCTGCGCCTCCTCTGTGACCGGGCGGACATCGGCGGCGTCTCGACGCCCTATCACAGCCACACCGACCAGTCCACGATATTTATCTACGACGGCTATCCCGGGGGTGTGGGGCTGACCCGTCGGGGCTACGACCGAATCGAGGAGCTGATGTGCCACACCGCCAGGCTCGTCGACGACTGCGACTGCGCCGACGGCTGTCCTGCCTGTGTCCAGTCGCCTCACTGTGGCAACGCGAACGACCCGCTCTCGAAGCCCGAGGCCGTCACCCTGCTGGACGCACTGACCGGCCCGAGGTGAGCAGGACAGTCTGGCCAGTGAGGGTGCTGGCGTCGCGACTGTCTCGACCACTGGCCGGTGTGTTCTGTAACGCTTAAACCCGCAGCACCGCTCCCTACGTATATGACCGACGAGGCCGACGACGACGCTCAAGCGGCCGAGCAGCGAACCCCGGAGTCAGGAGATGGCACTCCGGACTCCGAACCCCGCGAAAACGGGGATGAGTCCGCAGCGTTAACCGAGGAGGCGGACGCTACCTCGGCGGATGAGGCTGCAGAACAGACCGACGCAGAACAGCCCCAGGGGCAGGTCGAGGGGTCAATTATCGAGCGCATCGCCGCCCACGACGAGTCACTCGCCGTGGAGGCTCGAGAGGAGCTCGACGCGAAAGCACAGGAGCTCGACGCGAAAGACGAGACAATCGAGGAGTTAGAAGGGAAGCTCACGCGTAAGCAGGCTGATTTCCAGAACTTCAAGAAGCGACAGCAGCAGAAGCTGGCCGACCAGACCGCCCGCGCGACCGAGAACCTGGTTGAGCGACTGCTACCGGTTCGTGACAATCTCGCCCGGGCGCTCGAACAGGACGCCGACACGGACATTCGCGAGGGCGTCGAGGGAACGCTCCGGGAGCTCGACCGCGTGCTCGAGGACGAGGGAGTCACTGCCATCGAACCCGAACGCGGCGACGAACCCGACCCGGAACGCCACGAAGTGCTGATGCGTGTCGAGAGCGATCAGCCCGAGGGCGCCGTCGAGGAGCTCTACCGCCCCGGCTACGAGATGGCTGACCGCGTCATCCGGACCGCACAGGTCACCGTCAGCGACGGCGAGTAATACTGCCGGACAGAACGGTGTAACTATCGCTCGCCGTGGATCGGCCGTCACCTGGTGTGATGGTTAGCGGCTGGTGAGCAACTCTTCGTTGACTTCTGTCCGGCAGTATAAAAAACCTTCAACCCTCGGCGTCCTCTACTGGAAAGTCGCACGACGGCGTGAGGGTCGTTCGCGGTCGCTAAAGCAACCTTTAACCGATTCAGCCGTTGAGGTATAGTCAAGAATGGCGAGCAACAAGATTCTCGGAATCGACCTCGGGACCACTAACTCCGCGATGGCCGTGATGGAAGGTGGCGACCCCGAGATCATCGTCAACAGCGAGGGCGACCGAACGACCCCTTCCGTGGTCGCGTTCTCGGAAGACGACGAGCGGCTGGTCGGAAAGCCAGCCAAGAACCAGGCGATTCAGAACCCGGAGCGAACAATCGCCTCGATCAAGCGCCACATGGGTGAGGAGGACTTCTCCGTCGAAATCGACGACGAGGCGTACACGCCGGAGCAGCTTTCGGCGATGATCCTCCAGAAACTCAAGCGCGACGCCGAGGATTACCTCGGCGACGAGGTCACGCAGGCGGTGATCACGGTTCCGGCGTACTTCAACGACAAGCAGCGGCAGGCGACCAAGGACGCCGGCGAGATCGCCGGCTTCCAAGTCGACCGCATCGTCAACGAGCCGACCGCAGCCGCGATGGCGTACGGTCTGGACGACGACGCGGACCAGACCGTCCTCGTGTACGACCTCGGGGGCGGGACGTTCGACGTCTCCATCCTCGACCTCGGCGGCGGCGTCTACGAAGTCGTCGCGACCAACGGTGACAACGACCTCGGTGGCGACGACTGGGACGAGGCGCTGATGGACCACATCGCCGACGAGTTCGAGAACCAGCACGGGATCGACCTCCGCGAGGATCGGCAGGCGCTCCAGCGGCTGAAAGACGCCGCCGAGGAGGCCAAAATCGAGCTCTCGAACAAGAAGGAGACGACGGTCAACCTGCCGTTCATCACCGCGACCGATTCGGGTCCGGTCCACCTCGAGCAGTCCATCACCCGAGCGACGTTCGAGTCGCTGACCCAGGACCTCATCGAGCGCACCGTCGAGCCGACCGAGCAGGCACTCGCGGACGCCGGCTACGAGAAAGGCGACATCGACGAGGCCATCCTCGTCGGCGGCTCCACCCGGATGCCGCAGGTTCACGAGAAGGTCGAGGAACTGCTCGGCCACGAGCCGAAGAAGAACGTCAATCCCGACGAGGCTGTCGCGCTGGGCGCGGCCATCCAGGGTGGCGTGCTCTCCGGCGAGGTCGACGACCTCGTGCTGCTCGACGTGACGCCGCTCTCGCTGGGTATCGAGGTGAAAGGTGGCCTGTTCGAGCGACTCATCGAGAAGAACACCACCATCCCGACCGAGGAGTCGAAGATCTTCACGACCGCCGCCGACAACCAGACCCAGGTCCAGGTCCGGGTGTTCCAGGGCGAGCGCGAGATCGCCAACGAGAACGAACTGCTCGGGGAGTTCCAGCTCGCCGGCATCCCGCCCGCGCCCGCCGGCACCCCGCAGATCGAGGTGACGTTCAACATCGACGAGAACGGCATCGTCAACGTCGAGGCCGAGGACCAGGGCTCGGGCAACGCCGAGTCCATCACCATCGAGGGTGGTGTCGGCCTCTCCGACGAGGAGATCGAAGATATGCAGCAGGAGGCCGAAGAGCACGCGGAGGAAGACCAGGAGCGCCGCGAGCGTATCGAGGCCCGCAACGAGGCCGAAGGTGCGATTCAGCGCGCCGAGACCCTCATCGAGGAGAACGAGGAGGAGGTCGACGCCGAAATCATCGAGGACGTCGAGGCGGCCGTCGAGGACGTCGAGGCGGTCCTCGAGGACGAGGACGCCGAGACCGAGGAGATCCAGGACGCCACCGAGGCGCTCAGCGACGCACTCCAGGAGATCGGCAAGCAAATGTACCAGGAGGAGGCTGCAGCGGGCGCCGGCGGCGCAGGTGCCGCGGGGGCTGGTGCAGGTGCAGGTCCGGGCGGCATGGGTGGCGCCGGCCCCGGTGGTATGGGCGGCGACGCCGGTCCCCAGGGCGACGGTGAAGAGTACGTCGACGCCGACTTCGAAGACGTCGACGAGGACGACGAGGACGACGACGAAGGCGCGTAAGCGTCTGACGGCTCGTCGATTCGAGAGACGACCGACGTGAGTCTCTCGGTATCGCTACAAAGCGGGCGGAGCGACCTTTTTCACCGAGACGGCGAGAACGACGACGGACACCCCCGCGTTCCCGATTCACTGCGACGCTCCGTCTCCCGCCTCTCCCGCGAACACGGTCCGATCTCGAGTACATGGAAAGGTAGTTCCGTCACGCCGCTCACCTGTTTGGCGATGGAGGAGATGGGCTACGACCACGCGAGAGTCGAGCGGGAGTCCCGAGAGGCCTGGGCGGCGGCCGACGCCTACCGCACACCCGACGACGTCGAGGACCCGACGTACGTCCTCGGGATGTACCCCTACCCCTCTGGGAAGCTCCACATGGGTCACGTCCGGAACTACAGCATCACCGACGCCTATGCGCGGTACCGGCGGATGCAGGGCGACGACGTCCTTCACCCGATGGGGTGGGACGCGTTCGGCCTCCCCGCCGAGAACGCAGCCAAGGAGCGCGACACCAACCCCCGCGACTGGACGTTCGACTGCATCGACACGATGCGGGACCAGATGGACGCGATGGGGTTCGGCTACGACTGGGAGCGGGAGGTCACCACCTGCACGCCCGAGTACTATCGGTGGAACCAGTGGCTGTTCGGTCGGTTCCACGAGGAGGGGCTGGTGGAGCGCCGCGACGCCGAGGTGAACTGGTGTCCTCACTGCGAGACGGTGCTCGCCGACGAACAGGTCGAGGGAGAGGCCGAACTCTGCTGGCGGTGTGACACGCCTGTCGAGCACCGCGACCTCGAGCAGTGGTTCCTGCAGATCACCGAGTACGCTGACGAGCTCCTCGACGCCATCGACGACCTGGACGGGTGGCCGGACTCCGTCCGGCAGATGCAGCGCAACTGGATCGGGCGACAGCACGGCACCGAACTCGACTTCGCGATCGATGGACACGGCGACGTGCGGGCGTTCACCACCCGCGTCGACACCGTCTTCGGAGCGACGTTCTTCGCCCTTGCGCCCGACCACCCTCTCTCCCGGGACCTGGCCGAGACCGACGAGGACGTGCGAACGTTCATCAAACACGAGGCTGATCCCGATGGGGCCGAGCCCAATGGCGTGGCGACGGGGCTAACCGCGACCAACCCCGTGACGGCCGAGGAGCTGCCGGTGTTCGTCGCCGACTTCGTGCTCGCTGACGTGGGCACCGGGGCGCTGATGGGTGTCCCCGGTCACGACGACCGGGACCACGCCTTCGCCGAGAAGACGGGCGTCGACGTCGTCCCCGTGGTCGCCCCCGAACCCGACGACTGGGACGGCGAGACGGTGCCCGAGCCACCCGACGTGGACGAGTCAGCGTTCACCGACGACGGCGTCCTGGTGAACGCCGGGGAGTACTCCGGTTTGAAGAGCGAGGCGGCCCGCGAGCGGATCACCGCCGAGACGGCCTCGGCAGAGCGGGCGACCCAGTACCAGCTGCGTGACTGGGGGATCTCTCGGCAGCGCTACTGGGGGACCCCCATCCCGGTGGTCCACTGCGAGGACTGTGGCCCCGTGCTCGTCCCCGACGAGGAGCTGCCCGTGGAGCTGCCGGAGTTCATCAACACCACGGGCAACCCTCTCGACGCGGCCGAGGAGTGGAAGACGACGAGCTGTCCCGACTGTGGCGCCGACGCCACACGGGAGACGGACACGATGGACACCTTCGTCGACTCCTCGTGGTACTTCCTGCGGTACGTCTCGCCGGAGCTCGCGGACGCACCCTTCGACCGCGAGCGGGCGAACGACTGGATGCCGGTCGACCAGTACGTCGGCGGTATCGAGCACGCGGTGATGCACCTGCTGTACGCCCGGTTTTTCACCAAGGTGTTGGCCGACCACGAGGGGTTCGCCCACCGCGAGCCGTTCACGAACCTGCTGGCCCAGGGGATGGTCCAGCTCGACGGCGAGAAGATGTCGAAGTCGACGGGCAACGTGGTCTCGCCACAGCGCATCGTCGAGGAGTACGGCGCCGACACCGCCCGGCTGTTCATGCTCCAGGCGGCCCAACCCGAACGCGATTTCGACTGGAGCGAGGAGGGCGTGCGCTCGACGTACGCCTTCCTCACGCGGCTCAAGGAGACCGTGGAATCCTTCACCGCGGATCCCCCCACCGGCGACGACGACCAGGTCGCGAGCTACGTCGCCGACGAAACCGACGCGACCATCGCCGTCGCAACCGAGGAGTACGACGATCTGACGTTCAACGCGGCGCTGCGAGAGACGCAGGGGTTCGCCCGGACGCTGCGCCAGTACGCCGAGTACACCAACCCCCACCGCGAGACGTTCGAGCGTGGGCTCCGGACCATCGTTCGGCTCCTCGCGCCCGTGACGCCCCACCTGGCAGAGGAGCTTTCGACCGAGCTCGGCGACGAGGGGCTGGTCGTCGACGCCGCCTGGTCCGAGGCCAGCGTCGACCGGTCCACGGTCGAGAAACGACGGACGCTGGTCGAGAACACCCGCGAGGATGTCCGCGACATCGTCAGCGTCGCCGGCATCGAGGACCCCTCGGCCATCCACGTGGTCGTCACGTCCGAGTGGAAGTACGACGCCCTCGACGTCGCGCTCGAGTCCGACGCAGAGAACCTCGTGGGCGAGCTCATGTCCCGCGACGCCATCCGCGAGCAGGGTGAAGCCGCCGCCGACTACGGGAAGGACCTCCAGGCCGAGCGGGAGGGGCTCTCGCGGACGCTCCCTCCTGAGACCGAACACGACGCGCTGTCGGCGGCCGCCTGGCTCCTCGAACGGGAGTTCGACGCTACCGTCACGGTCAGCCTGGCCGACGAGGCCGCCGACGACGTAGCACGGACGGCCGAACCGGGCCGCCCGGGCATCGACATCGAGGACTGACGAAGCTGTCTCGAGTCACATATTCGTCGCACGACTACTCACTCGCGAACGGGCGCCCAACGGCATGGGGAGAACTGATACGCCGACGGACCGTTTTTGCTCCGGCCACTGAACCGGGCAACGAGTTCTGCGAGTCCGTTCTGGAGGCGTCGATGCGTCGTAGCGACCTCTTTCTCCCCGCCAGCCGCCAGCGTCGCGGCGAGGGAACCGAGGCGACGGAACTCCTGGTCCGCGCCGGCCTCGTCGGTAAGTTCGACAGCGGGCTCTGGGCGCTCACGCCCACAGGCGAACGCATTCAGGAGAACGTGATCCAGCACATCCAAGCCGAGATGGGCTCCGTCGGTGGCCAGGAGGTGACGCTTCCCGGCCTGCAACACCGCGAACGCTGGGAGGAGAGTGGCCGCTGGCAATCCTTCGGGGGTGAGATGTTCACGCTCGCGGACCGCGGCGGCCGGGAGCTCTGTCTCGCCCCCAGCCACGAGGAGGGAATCGTCCACCTCCTCGACGGGCTGGTGCGTTCCTACGAGGAGCTCCCCCTGACGCTGTATCAGGTTGATTCGAAGTTCCGCGACGACCACCCTCGCGGCGGTCTGCTGCGCTGCAAGGAGTTCACGACGAAGGACGCCTACAGCTTCCACGCCGACGAGGCGTCCTTGCGGGAGGGCTACCGGAAAATCCGGGCAGCCTACGAGCGCCTCCTCGCGGACCTCGACATGAAGTTCGCCGTCGCCGAATCGGCGAACAGCGTGATGGACGGCGAGCGCTCCGAGGAGGTCGTCGCGCCCGTCGCTGGGGGAACCTGTGCCCTCCTGCACTGCGAGGCGGTCGACTGCCGGTTCGGCCTCACTGACGAGTCTGGCCGGCCCCACGAGGTGTGGATGGGAAGCTACGGCCTCGGTGTGGGGGGCATCATCCAGACTCCCGTGATGCAAGGCGGCGCCGAAGGTGGCGTCGACGCCGATTCAGCGGACGCGGCCTGCCACTGGCCCGTCACGGACTGGGGCTGCGTCGCCCCCTACCGCGCCGCGGTCATCCCCATCGGTGACGGTGAGGTCCAGGATGTCGCCGAGGCGATTCACGACGACTTCGGCCGCGACTGCCTGTTGTTCGACAGTGAGCGCCAGTCGGTCGGCGAGCGGTTCGCCGAAAGCGAGCTGCTGGGAATCCCCGCGAAAATCATCGTCGGCAACGGATATCGGGAGACAGGACAGGTCGAAATCGAGACCCGGGACGGCGAGAGCAGAGCGGTTGCCGTCGACGAGGTGGCGTCTGCTGTAGATCGGTTTGGAGCTGGCGGCTGAAAAGAGGAGTCCCTCGCTGGTCCGCCGCGCTCAGCGGCGCTCCAGCGGAACAGTCATACAGTTGATGCCGCCCGCGCCGCGGGTCAGCACCCCCTCCGGAATCCCCTTGCCGTCAGGGAGCACCTCCACGCCGCGTTCCTTCAGGCGCTCGATGGTGGAGTTTCGCTCGGGGCTGTACTCGCCGTCCTCGCCGGCGACGTACATCGGGACGATGACGCCGTCGTCGACGGTGAGGAAGTTCGCTGCCCACCGTTCGTTCGGCCCCATCTCGACGACGTCGTACCCCTGCTCCTGGAGGTAGGCGAGCGTCGAGGTGGAGCGGTCGTACTCGTAGCCAGTGGCTGTCTGTTTGAACACGTCGACCGTCGCGTGCTCCGCGAGCGTCGTGTCGGCCACTGCCAGCCCCTCGGCGGCGATGTTACACCAGCCCAGCAGATGGAGCACGCGCGAGCCGATGCCGTGCTCCTCGCGGTGGCGACGGTCGGCTGCGAGTGGCGCGCGCACGAGCCCCACCTCGTCGAAGCCGACTGCGTCGGCCTCGAGGAACTCTTTGCCCGCCTCGTAGGTAGTCCGGATGACCTCCTCTTCCCCGTCGATCTCCGCCGAGACGCCGAGCAGTGCGAACTCGTCTGCGGGCAGGAACTCCCCGCCCTCCAGAGGGTGAGTCATCTCGTGGACGAACTCGGCGCCCAACTCCTCCCACGCGCGGCGGACGATGGGGAGTTCGTCCTGCCGGATTGGCTCGCCCATCTCACAGAGCACCGGCCCTTTGTCGCCGACGAGGACAGTGTCGCTCTGGAAAATCGTGTTCGAGACGGGCTCCCGGAACTCGATGCTCGTTCTGCCGTTCTCCCGAGTGAGTCGCGCCTGCGAGAGGACGAGTTCGAGCGTCTCCTGGGCGTCGAACGACGCCACGGCGTCTGCGACGTCGAGGTCGTCTGGAACGTCGACGTATTCGGCCACCAGATCCTCGAGCGCCTCCGCGGCGGCCAGATCGTCGGCCAGCAGGTGGACGTCGACGCCGGCCGACGCCAGTGCGTCGGTCAGCCGTTCGTGCTCCTGTTTGGCCTGTTCGGGCGGGACCGGCGCGTCGAAGAGGTTCGTCGTCGGGTCGAGCGCGCCGGTCCAGAGCTCCGCGCCCGGTCGGTGGGCACGGACCGCAGTCAGGCGGTCGAACTCCGCCTGGACGGTGAACGATGGCATGGGACGAAGGCGGGGCCCCGGTGCGAAGAAGCTATCGCCAGCGAACAGACGCTGCTGGCTCGTGACCTGGGGCTACTCGACCACGCAAGCACGCGTTTCAAATACGCCGAGCGATTGTATCCCAATAACGAATGAGTGAGGACTTCTATGACATCCTCGGGGTCTCCCGGGACGCCGACGAGGACGAGATCAGCAAAGCGTTCCGAGAGAAGGCCGCACAGTACCACCCCGACGTGAGCGACAAGGAGAACGCCGAGGAGAAGTTCCGCCAGGCGAAGAAAGCAAAGGAAGTGCTGACCGACGAGGAAAAGCGCCAAGCGTACGACCAGATGGGCCACGAGCGCTTCGAACAGGCCGAGAAGCGCGGCGGCTTCGACGAGGGCGCCGGTGGGATGGGCGGCGGCCCGTTCGGCGGCGCCGGCGGCCGTGGTGCCGGCGGCTTCGAGGACATCTTCAACCAGTTCTTCGGCGGCGGCCGCGGTGGCGGCGGCCGAGGCGGCAACCGACCCCAGCAGGGCCGGGATATTCGCACTGCGATGGAGATCACCCTCGAAGAGGCCTACGAGGGCGTCACCAAGGAGTTCACTATCCAGCGGCCCGAGGAGTGTCCGGACTGCGGCGGCGCTGGACACCCGCCCGACGCCGACGTGGAGACCTGTCCGGAGTGTAATGGGCAGGGACAGGTGACCCAGGTCCAGCAGACGCCGCTCGGTCGGGTCCAGCAGACACAGACCTGCCGCCGCTGTGGCGGCGAGGGCGAACTCTACTCCGAGAGCTGTTCGACCTGCGCGGGCGACGGCATCCTCCAGCAGGAGGCGACCCTCCAGGTCGACGTGCCCGAAGGGATCCGTGACGGCCAGAGTCTCCGGATGGACCGCGAAGGCGCCCCCGGTGAGAACGGCGGGCCGAAAGGCGACCTGCTCATCGAGGTTCAGATCGAGGACCACCCCGAGTTCGAGCGTGATGGCGACGACCTCCACCACCGCCACGCCATCTCCTTCCCGCAGGCTACCTTCGGCGCCACCGTCGAGGTTCCGACTATCGAGGGGACCGTCGAGATGGACGTGCCCGAGGGCACCCAGTCCGGCGAGCGATTCCGCCTCCACGGCAAGGGGATGCCCCGCCTGCGCGGTCGCGGACATGGCGACCTCTACGTCACTGTCCAGATTGTCACCCCCGACGAAATGAACGAGGAGCAGCGCGAAGCCCTCGAGCAGTTCGCGGAGGCGGGCGGCGAGGAGGTCAACGTGGAGAAAGGGTTCTTCGAGAAGCTCCGGAACTCCATCTGAGTAGCCCCCGCGGAGCAGCAGCGCGTCGACCTCGGCTATCCGAACGGCCAAGCCGCTTTTTGCAGATCCGCACTCATCGCCGTCTATGGAGTCTGTCGATGAACTCGCGACCCGGAACCGATACGGTCGAACCGTCGCCCTCCGGACTGACGACGAGGTGTACAGTCAGGCCGACCTTTCCACTACGATCGCCCAGGTGACGAACTTCTTCAGCTATCTGGGCGTTACCGACGGTGAAACGGTCGAGATCGGCCCGGCGCAGGTGCTGTAGCCGGCTTCCTCGCCGCCGAACCGGACCGCCTTTTATGACTGGCTCACTCAGATACTCGTGATGGAGATACTCGCCGACCTCGTCGCGCGCGACCGGCGGAGCGACGCGCCCGCGCTCCACACCCCGGACCGGGCGATGGACTATCGGCGCGTCTGCACCACGACGTGGAAGGCGAGCAACTACCTCCGGCATCTCGGTGTCGGTGGCGACCGCGGCATCGTCGCCATCGCCACCCACTCGCCCCCGCCACTACTCACGTTCTTCGGCGCTGCCCTGCTCGACACGCCCACCCGGTTCGTCGACGATGTAACCGACCTCCCCGCAGCCATCGACACCCTGGACGCCCGGGCGGTGCTGGTCCCGGTGGCACTCGAAGCGGCCGTTGACCCGCCCGCCGGAACCACGCTCGCAGTTCACGGCGGCGAGCCGACCGCCCCCACGACCGAGAACTGGGAGGAGGGCGTCTGGAGTGAAAACCCGGCCTTCGTGCCGTCGACGGCGACGCCCGAATCCGTCGCCCTGGAGACGTCGGAACAATCGGTGAGCCACGGAGAGCTGCTGGACGCGGCGACGACCGTCGCAACGACTCTCGCGCTCGACGCTGGTGAGACGGTCGCGGTCGATTCGTCGCTGGCCGACCCGCGGGCCGTCGCCGCCGTCCTCGCCCCACTTACGGTCGGCGGGTGTGCCGTCCTCGGGAAGAACGGGGACGTGACGACGACAGTCGGCAGGGGTGACCTCGACGGACTGGTACCCGATTGGTGAAGTCGTCAGGCCCGGCCTGACGTTCGATGGCCTCCTCGAACCACCAGATAACACTTATCCCTCGAGACAAAACTGGGCGGACGGAATGCCCTCCACTCGACACTCGATCCGCCTCTCCGTTGCAGTCGCAGCGCTCGTCCTAGTCGGGCTCGTGGCACCCGCACTCGCGAGCCCCGCTCCGGTGTCGGCGTGCCCCCCCTGTCGTGACGGGTTCGTCAGCAGCGCGGCCGATCAGGGGTTGGACACCGGGGTCCGGCACAGCGAGGCGACGGTTCAGGTCCACGAGAACGGCTCCGCGACGTGGACCGTCCGGGTCGTCCCCACCAACGAGACAGTACTGGACCGGCTCCGGTCGGATCGGGAGTTGGCCCGGGCCGCCGCGAGCAACAGCTTCGGCGTCCGGTATGGTGACGGAATCCGACACGAACTGCTCGACGTCGGCGTGTCAGACGGCGCGTTCGTCGTGCGGTATCGGACGTTCGACGTCGTTGAACGGGGCCCGTTCGGGTCGCAGCTCCTGACGTACTTCCGTGACTCGCCGGGCGCGTACATCTACACGGACCTCGGCGCCGACGAACTCACCGTCGTCGCGCCGGAGGGGACGACCGTCGCCCGTGGCTTCGGCGAGGTGTCCGGCGACCGGATGACTGCGACAACGCTGCCCGAGGTGCGGAACGGTCCGTTCGTCGTCTTCGTGCCCGAAGGCACACCCCTCCCAGGGGTGGTGGGCTGGCTCGCCGTCGTCTCGGCGCTTGGGGGCGTCATCCTCCGGAACACGCTCCTGTTCGTCATCGTCCCCGGAAGCGTGCTCGTGGGTGGCCTCGCCGGTATCCGTCGCTTCGTGGGCGCTGAGACGGAGCGCCGGCCAGAGCGCCTTGGCGCCGTCGTCGCCGGCGGCGGCGTTGCGCTGCTCGTCGGCTCTGTGTACGCGGAGGCGAACGCCCTCCCGGAGTTGACGGCGCCACTCCTCGTGGGCCTCCTGGTCGGTGGCACGCTACTCGCACTCGGTGCGGCAGTCGGCAGGCCCGAATCCCGACCACACCTCTC
>NZ_JAZKRY010000051.1:0-21347 GCF_036626355.1 Halolamina sp.
CCACGCGTCGGCTTCTGGCGGCTGGCCTGGTCGTCGCCATGCTCGGGGTCTTCGCCCAGGGGTTCGTCCGTGGCGGAACCATCTACCGGTCGCTCAGTCTGGGGCTGGTCCTCCTCCCCGCCGCCGTGGCGCTCGGGTGGGCCGACGGCAGCGCCGCCGCGGACGGTGGGACAGCGCCGAAGCGGCTCTTCGGCGTACTCGCGGTAGCCATCGTCGGCCTGCTCCTCGCAACCGCGCCGTTGACCGCTCTCGGCGGGACGCTCTTCCTCGTCGTGCCGATACTGTTGACCGCGGTGTCGGTCGGAGTCGTCGTCGCCGCGGTCCCGCTCTACCTCCTCGGTGTGGCTGGCGGGGCCGCCGAGAGCGATTGAACTGGACCGGGCTCAGCGTGCGTCCCGGATCTCCTCGAGCGACTCGGGGTTCTCCATCGAGGAGAGGTCACCGGGGTCCGCATCCTGGTGAACAGCGGCGATGGCCCGACGGATGACCTTCCCGGACTGGGTTTTGGGGAACTCCGAGACGAACTTGATCTCTTTCGGCCGGAACGGCTTGCCGTGTTCCTCGCCGACGAGTTCGCTGAGTTCCGCCCGCAGGTCGTCGTCCGGGTCGACGTCGGGTTCGGGAACGATGTAGGCGACGACCGCTGTTCCGGTGGTCTCGTCGTCGACGCCGACTGCGGCTGCCTGGTTGACGGCGTCGTGCTCGACGAGCACGCCCTCGATCTCCGCGGGGCCGACTTTTCGCCCGGCCACGTTGAGCGCATCGTCGGCGCGGCCGTGGAGGAACCAGAAGCCGTCCTCGTCCTTCTGGGCGAAGTCGCCGTGGTCCCAGAGATCCTCCCACGTCGACCAGTACTCCGCGAGATAGCGCTCGTCGCCAGACCAGAGGCTCTTAGTCATCGAGGGACAGGAGTCCCGCGCGACCAGATACCCCCGCTCGTGGTCCTCCTTGACGGAGTTTCCATCCTTACCCACGATATCGATGTCCATCCCCAGGCCCGGGCCCCCCAGCGTCCCGGGTTTGAGGTCGTTGATGGGCATCGGCATGAGGAAGCAGCCACAGATCTCGGTGCCCCCGGAGATGTTGATGATGGGGCACGCCGCGTTGCCGATCTCCTCGTAGAACCACAGCCAGGACTCGGGGTCCCAGGGCTCGCCGGTCGAGCCGAGGATGCGCAGACTGGAGAGGTCGTACTGCTCGACCGCCTCGTCGCCGTGCTTGCGCAGCGCCCTGATCGCGGTGGGCGAGACGCCGAAGGTGGAGATGCGGTGGCGCTCGACCATCTCCCAGAACCGGCCGGGGTGGGGGTGGTCGGGCGCGCCCTCGTACATGAACGTCGTCCCGGCGAAATGATGGTTGCCGATGAGCGTCCACGGCCCCATCATCCAGCCGATGTCGCTGACCCAGAAGAACCGGTCGCTGGGCTGCTGGTCGAAGCCGAAGTGGATCTCCTTGGCGCACTGGAGCAGCACCCCGGCGTGGGTGTGCACGATACCTTTCGGCTCCCCGGTCGTTCCCGAAGAGTAGAGCAGCATCGACTCCTGGTCAGCGGGGAGGGATTTGGTCTCGTACTCGCTGTCCATCGGTTCGACTGCGTCGGTCCACCAATCGTCGCGCAGCTCACCCCACGGGACGTCGACGCCGTCGTCGTCCGTGCTCGCCTCCGGATTGCTCCCGAGTCGGTCGAAAACCACCGTGTGCTCGACGTGGCCAGCCTGTTCGATCGCCTCGTCAGCCGTCCCTTTCAGCGAGATTGGGCTTCCGCGGCGGTAGAAGCCGTCGCCGGTGAACAGGACCGAGGACTCGGCGTCGGCGATGCGGGTCGCGGTGGCTTCGACGCCGAAGCCGGAGAAGATGGGGACGGCGATGGCGCCGACTTTGAAACAGCCGTAGAGAATCGAGATAACTTCCGGCACCATCGGCATGTAGAGCGCAACGGTGTCGCCCGTCTCGATGCCGGTGGACTCCAGATAGTTGGCGACACGGTTGGCCTGGCGGTGGAGTTCGTGGAAGGTGAGCTCCCGGACCTCCCCATCTTCGCCCTCCCAGATGCAGGCGAGTTTGTTGCGCTCGGCGCTGTCCACAGCGGCGTGGCGGTCCAGCGTGTTGTGGGCGATGTTGAGCTCGCCGCCGGAGTACCAGTCGGTGAACTGTGGTCCCTCGCTGTCGTCGCGGACCTCGTCGTAGGGTTCGTCGAACTCCACGTCGAGGTAATCGACCATCTCGTCCCAGAACCAGTCGATACCGGACTCCTCGACGCCCTCGACCTCCCCGGTGGTGCGCTCGATGAGCTCGTCGTAGTCGTCGACATCGTACGTCTGCATGAACTCCCAGACGTTGGTCGATTCCACGAACTCCCGGTCGGGTTCGTGGACGACGTCGTGTTCGCTCGCATCCATATGCGCAGGTTCGGCGGCGAGGGGAAGTAAGTTCTGCGTACCGACCTTTTGCTGCGGGCCGGCGAAGCCGGCCCCGGCAAACGCTCGACGAAAAGTCTGCGTCGGCCCTCCGAGAGAGCGGAGCTCTCTCGTGGCCCCGCTCAGTTCGTTCGCGGGGACTTCGAGGCCTCCTTGACCTCGCCCTCGGCGAGTGAACCGGCAACCTTCCGGGTCCTCCGGACCGCTCGGTCGCCGGATAGATTCGGTACATAGCTACGCCGGACGTACCTACTCCCACCACTCCTCCCGAAGCAACCCGTACTGCACCGTATCCACGTACTCGCCGTCGATGAACCGGTCCCGGCGGATCCTCCCTTCCTCCTCGAACCCCAGCGACTCCAGCACGCCCCGCGACGCGTCGTTGAACTCGTAGACGATCGCCCCGACGGCCGGGTGGTCGTACGTCCGGAACGTGTACTCGATCGTCAGCGAGAGCATCTCCCGACCGTACCCCTCGCCGTGGACCTCCGGGACGAGCCAGTAGGCCAGATCCGGTCGGCGGTAGCTTACGTCGTCGACGCCGACCCAGCCGACGGGCGTGGTTTCGTCCTCGGCGGGCGCTCCCGGCCCGGCAGCCGCCTCGTCGAGACAGACGAGTAACTGGTTGCCGTCCTCTTTCTGCGCAACGTCGCCGAGTTCGCTCCGACTCCGCACCGGGTTGCCGATGGGAATCCGAATCTCCGGGTTGGCCGAGCCACGCTGGATGAACGCCCTGTCCTCCTCCTCGACGGTTCGGAGCGTCACCCGCTCGCCCTGGCTGACTCTGGCTCCGGGCATGGTCGCCGTGGGTCGGGCACTCGGCAAAAGGTTTCGGGACGCGTATGTCGGGGTACCACGGAAGACTGGCCGAGCCGACAGAAAACACTTACCGGAACCAACATAACCTGCTGACATGCCCCGGAGACGAGCCCTCCTTGCGAGTCTCGGCACCGCCGTGGTCGCCGGCTGTATTTCCGACGAGGCGACGAGCCCGCAAACAGACGGCACTGCGACCGGGTCACCGACCGAGACGGAACCGACGGAAACCGCGACGCCCGGCGCCCCGGAGCCGCCATCGAGCATCGACGCCGACTGGCCCAGACCCGGCTACGACGCGGGAAACAGCAACCGCACTGACGCCCCAGGTCCGACTGATCCGATCGCGGAGCTCTGGTCGGTCACCGCCGACTCACAGCTCTCCCAGCCGGTGCTCGCCGGAGAAACCCTCTACGTCGGCAGCCGCGACGGTGCCGTTCTGGCCATCGACGCACGAACTGGCGAAGAGCGATGGCGACAGTCCATCGGCGACGCCGCGTTCACGCCGCGGGTCGTTACAGAACGGCTCTGCGTGCCGACGGCGTCGGCTATCGTCGCGCTCGACCCGGCTGAGGGTAGCGAGCAGTGGCGCGTCGAGACCCCCAACCGCGCCGATAGGGTCGACCGTGAGGGGAAGATCGTGGAGGCCACGCTCTTGGCTGCCTCCCACGGCCTCTACTGGGTCGCTGGCGAGGGCCACCGCAACGAGGAGAACCCGACCGTCGTCAGCATCGCCCCGATGGACGGCAGCGAGCAGTGGCGAACCGATATCGAGGACCCCTGGAGCCGACGGCTGTTCGCGAGCGCCGATGCGGTGTTCGTCTCGACCAACCACAACGCTCCCGACCCGTGGCGCCTCGCTGCTGCGACTGGCGTCGTAGAGACCGAACCGCCCGGCTCAGGCGCCGACTTCGAGGACGAGTGGTTCTCCCGCGACGGCACCCTCTACTCCGTGGGGCCGATATTCGGTCCCGTCGAGGCCACCCCGGCCGACGGCGGACACGACTGGTCGACCGACCTGTTCGGCAACGCCCTGAGCGGCGGCGTGGATGCAGTGTACGGTGACCTGAGCGACGGGGAACAACGCGGACTCTACGCGCTCGCGGCGGCGGACGGCTCGCGTCGCTGGAACGTCACCGACGTCGCCACCCCGGTCTCCCGGTCCGTCGTCGCCGGGGAATGTGTCCTGCTCCGTACCGAGGAGGCCTTGCGGTGTTTCGATCCGACAGACGGGGCGGAACGCTGGAGCCATCCCGTCGACAATATTGGTGGCCGCGTCGTCGTCGCCGACGACCTGCTCTACACGACGCGAGGGGAGACAGTTCGGGCGTTTCGATAGTCGGGACTCGAGTTCTGGAGCTCCGTCGCGGACGGTCCCGCTCTAGGGACAGCACACTCGCGGTCCGCTTGCCGGGTTCACTGCTGGGCTTCGAGCGTCAACACTTCGGTCGTGTCCTGGGTCCCTGCGACGTGAACGTCCACGCGGCTGGCAGCCCCGCCGTCGGTGTCGAACGAGAGCCGGAGCAGTATTCTGACGGGGGTTACGGCGTCGCCGCAGGCCTCGTCCTCTCCTGCGGTCCGGTCGAGTTCGGTTCTGACGACCGGATCGCCGTCCTCGGCGATGTGTGGCTCACCGTCGAGAACGAGTTCGTAGCAGGTCTGCGGTGCGTAGGCGTGGACGTACACAAGTCGCTCCCTGGACTCGAACGCCGTTTCGTCGACAAACGTCCGCACCGCATCGGCGCCGTCCGCCTCGACCTCACCGAAGTACTCGTCGGCGGCTTCGTGGCTCGCAAGATACAGTCCCCACGTATCCATGTCGGAGTAGCGTTCGCCAGCGGGGGTCACGGCCTGGTCGCTCACCGTGTAGTCAGTCAGGACGGGGACGTCGTCGGTGTGGGTCTCGGTTTCCGCAAACTCCTCTCTCGGGGTGAACCAGATTTCGATACTGCCTTCCTCCGTGTAGGCGATATCGACGAACCCGTCGAGCCCGTCGTCCGAGGGCTCGACGTCGAGGGTAAGCGTTTCCATCGTCGTCGTGCCATCGACAGTGACGTCGAACATCCGGGTCGCGCCGGGGCGACCCACTGCCGGAACCCGGTCGGTCGCGTTCGGGCCAACTCTGTACTCCCCCGCAGTGATGCGGAAGCCGTCGCCGTCTCGCACGATGATGTCGAACGATTGGATGGCGTCGGTTTCGTTGTGGAGCCGGCCGTCGATGGTGAGATCGTCCTGTTCTGGCGTCCCGTCGCCCCCGTAATCGGTCCGGTCAGTTCCGGGGTCAGTTGCCGTGCCGCTGGGGCCGCGGCCGACGGACGTCTCCAGACAGCCGGCAACGACGGCGGGGAGGGCCACACTCGCGGCAACGAGGAATCTGCGTCGGTGCATGGCGACAGATGGGCGTAACCGCCGGATGGATAAACTGCTGCTGTACGCACAAAGAGTCGTTTTAGCAACCTTCGACGCTGAAAAACGAGAAACTGCGAACGCGACGGGGGCGCTACTTCGCCTCGGCAGCGCTCTCCGCTTCCTCGGCCTCCTCGTCGTCGTCGCTCTCCATCTGCTCGGCGGAGACGACGTCGACGCTGGCGACCGAATCGCCGACGTCGAGATCCATCACCGTCACACCCATCGTGTTCCGGCCGACGATCGAGAGGTCCTCGACGGGCGTGCGCATGATCTGGCCCTCCTTGCTCATCGCAACCAGGTGGTCGCCCGGCCCGACCGCTTCGAGTGCGATAACGGGACCGTTGCGCTCGTTGGTCTTGATGTCGATGAGCCCCTTCCCGTTGCGGGACTGGGTCCGATAGGCGTCGAGATCCGAGCGCTTCCCGTAGCCGTTGCCGGTCACCGTTAGCAGCCAGCTCGACAGCACCCCGTCGATGCCGGCTACGGCGGCGACTTCGTCCGCGCCCTCGAGATTGATGCCCCGGACACCGCGTGCGGTGCGGCCCATCGCGCGGGCCTCCCCCTCGTCGAACCGGATCGACATCCCGTTCCGGGTTGCGATGACCACGTCCTGCGTGCCATCGGTCACCTCGACGTCGGCGAGCGTGTCGCCGTCCTCCAGCCGGATGGCCCGAATCCCCGTCGAGAGGATGTTCTGGAACTCGGAGACGCCGGTGCGTTTGATGTAGCCGCCCCGGGTGACCAGCGTGAGGAACTGCTCCTCGTCGTCGCCGTCCTCGACCTCGATATCCTCGGTGTTGACGACCGCCTCCAACTGCTCGTCGTCGTCGAGGTCGAGCAGGTTCACTGCGGATTTTCCGCGAGCCGTCCGGGACATCTCCGGCACCTGGTACGTCTTCAGCTCGTACACCTGGCCCTGATTGGTGAAACAGAGCAGGTAGTCGTGGCTGTTGGCGACGAACACCGAGGAGACGGCGTCGCCCTCCTTCAGATCCGTGCCGATGATGCCTTTCCCGCCACGGTTCTGGGCGCGGAACTCCGAGAGCTCCATCCGCTTGATGTAGTCGTCCTCGGTCATCACGACGACCTGCTCGGATTCGGGGATGAGGTCCTCGTGGGTGACCGAGCCGGTGTCCTCGATGAAGCTGGTCCGGCGCTCGTCGCTGTACTCCTCGGCGATCTCCTCCAGCTCCTCGACGATGACCGCGTCGAGTTCCTCCGGGCTCGCGAGGATGGTCTCGAGGCGGTCGATGGTCGCCTCCACCTCCTCGTGCTCCTCCCGGATGGATTCGCGCTCCATGGAGGTGAGCGAACCGAGCTGCATCCGGACAATGTGGGCCGTCTGCTCTTCGCTGAAGCCGTAGCCGTCCCGGAGTGCCGCCCGCGCCGCGTCACGGTCGTCGCTGTTCCGGATGGTCTCGACCACGTCCTCGGCGTTCTTCAGCGCCTTCAGCCGGCCTTCGAGGATGTGTGCGCGGTCTTCGGCCTCCGCGAGATCGAACTCGCTGCGGCGGCGCACGACTTCGCGGCGGTGTTTGACGTACTCCTGGAGCGTCTCCTTCAGGTCGAGCACTTTTGGCTGGCCGTCGACCAGCGCGAGGTTGATCACGCCGAAGGTGGTCTCGAGATGGGACTCGAGCAGCTGGTTTTTCACCACGTCGACCATCGCGCCGCGCTTGAGCTCGATGACGATACGGATGCCGTCGCGGTCGGACTCGTCGCGCAGGTCGCGGATCCCTTCGATATCGCCCTCCTTCACGTCCTCGGCGATCTTCTCGACCAGGCGAGCCTTGTTCTCCTGGAAGGGGAGCTCGGTGACGATGATGCGACCCTCCTCCGCGAACGTCTCGAACTCGGCGCGAAGACGCAGGCGACCGCGGCCCGTGCTGTAGGCCTTGTGAACGCCGTTGCGGCCGACGATGTTGGCGCCCGTCGGGAAATCCGGCCCCTCGACGTGCTCCATCAGGTCCTCGACGGTCGCGTCGGGGCTCTCGATGAGTTCGATGGTGGCGTCGACGACCTCGCCGAGGTTGTGTGGCGGAACGTTCGTCGACATGCCGACGGCGATGCCCGAACTGCCGTTGACCAGCAGGTTCGGGAACGCCGATGGGAGCACGTCCGGCTCCATCAGGCGGTCGTCGTAGTTGCCCGAGAAGTCCACTGTATCCTTCTCGATGTCGTCCAGCAGCTCCTCGGCGATCGGAGACATGCGCGCCTCCGTATAGCGCATGGCCGCCGGCGGGTCGCCGTCGACGGAGCCGAAGTTCCCCTGGCCGTCGATTAGCGGCGCCCGCATGGAGAAGTCCTGGGCCATGCGTGCCAGCGCGTCGTATATGGCGCTGTCACCGTGGGGGTGGTAGTCCCCCATGGTGGTCCCCACGATGGAGGACGACTTCCGGTGGCCCGAGCCCGAGGTGAGCCCGTCCTCATGCATCGCATAGAGGATGCGACGGTGGACCGGCTTCAGCCCGTCACGGACGTCCGGGAGCGCACGACCCGCGATGACTGACATCGCGTAGTCGATGTAGCTCTGTTCCATCTCGTCCTCGATGCGGACGTGTTCGATGCGCTTGGCGATATCCTGGTTCTCGTCGTCCGGTAGATCCGTACTCATATGTCCACCCACTCGGCGTCCTCTGCGTGTTCCTTGATGAACTGTTTTCGCGGCCCGACGGCGTCGCCCATCAGCACCGAGAACATCTTGTCGGCGGCGGCGGCGTCGTCGAGGGTGACCTGCTTGAGCACCCGGTTCTCCGGGTTCATCGTGGTTTCCCAGAGCTGTTCGGGGTTCATCTCTCCGAGCCCCTTGAAGCGCTGGACCTGTGTCGGGTTGCCGTCACAGATCTCTTCGACCACCTGGTCGCGCTCGGCTTCGGTCATCACGTCGTACGTTTCGCCGCGGTAGCGGACCCGGTAGAGCGGCGGCTTCGTCGCGTAGACGTAGCCCGCCTCGATGAGCGGCTTCATATGCCGGTAGAGAAACGTCAGCAGCAGCGTGCGGATGTGGGCGCCGTCGACGTCCGCGTCGGTCGCCATGATGATCCTCTCGTAGCGGGACTCCTCGATGTCGAACTCCTCGCCGATTCCCGTGCCGATGGCGGTGATGAGCGCGCGAATCTCGTTGTTCTCGAGCACCCGGTCGAGCCGGTGTTTCTCGACGTTGAGGATCTTCCCTTTGAGGGGGAGCACGGCCTGGAACGAGGAGTCCCGGGCCTGCTTTGCGCTCCCGCCGGCGCTGTCGCCTTCCACAACGAACAGCTCGGCCTCGCTCGGGTCGCGGCTCTGACAGTCCGCGAGCTTTCCGGGGAGCGCTGTCGATTCCAGTGCGGATTTGCGCCGCGTGAGCTCCTCGGCCTTCTTTGCGGCCTGTCGAGCCTTCGCGGCCTCGACGGCCTTGAGGACGAGCTTCTGGGCGGTGTCGGGGTTCTCCTCGAGATAGGTGCCCAGTCCTTCGTGGACCGCCCCTCCGACGATTCCCCGGACCTCACTGTTGCCGAGTTTCGTCTTGGTCTGGCCCTCGAACTGCGGGTCGGGGTGTTTCACCGAGATGACGGCAGTGAGCCCCTCGCGAACGTCCTCACCCTTGAGGTTGCCGTCGACCTCGTCGGCCAGCCCCTCGCGGTCGGCGTAATCGTTGACGACACGGGTGAGTGCCGTCTTGAAGCCGGTGAGGTGGGTCCCGCCTTCGCGGGTGTTGATGTTGTTGGCGAAACTGTGGACCGAGCCCTGGAGTTCGTCGGTGACCTGCATCGCAATCTCGACCTGAATGTCCTCCTCCTCGCCCTCGAAGTAGATGACGTCCTCGTGGAGCGGCGTCTTGGTCTCGTTGAGGTAGCGGACGAACGCGCGGATGCCGCCCTCGAACTGGAACAGCTGACTGCGGGGCTCGCCCTCCTCGTCGCGGTCCCGCTCGTCCGTGAGTTCGATACGGACGCCGCTGTTGAGGAAGGCGAGTTCGCGCAGCCGGCTCTCGAGCGTCGTGAATTCGAACTCGGTCGTCTCGAAGATCTCTTCGTCGGGCCAGAACCGGATCTCGGTACCGGTCTCTTCGCCCGCTTCGAGCTCCCGAACCTTCTCCAGATCGCCCACGGGTTCGCCGCGGTGGAACTCGTGACGCCAGAGTGCGCCGTCGCGGCGCACCTCGGCGGTGAGTTTGGAGGCGAGCGCGTTGACCACGCTCACTCCGACGCCGTGGAGCCCCCCGGAGACCTGGTAGGATTTACTGTCGAACTTCCCGCCGGCGTGGAGAACGGTCATGATGACCTCCAGTGCGGGACGGTCGTGCTCCTCGTGCGTGTCGACGGGAATCCCCCGGCCGTCGTCCGTGACGGAGACGGAGCCGTCGTCACGAATCTTCACCTCGATATGGTCGCAGTGGCCGGCAAGCGCCTCGTCGATGGCGTTGTCGACAACCTCGTAGACGAGATGGTGGAGCCCACGGCCGTCCGTGGCTCCGATATACATGGCCGGGCGTTTCTGAACGGCCTGGAGACCCTCCAGAACCTGAATCTGGCCCGCGCCGTATTCGGCATTCTTTTCTGACATAGAGCGTACGACAAGGTAGGCGGGCCTCACCGATAAAAGGTGCGCACGCGCGGGCGCGCTCGCGAAGAGAAAGTCGCCGACAACGGAGGGAAGTTAGGGTTTTCCAAACGCGAGTTCTTCGAGGTGAAAACGTGTTTTCACCCCCGTCAGACAGTTGGCTGCGCGCGACTGCTCCCCGGGGGTTCGCCCGCGCGCAAGCAGCCACGCATCTCGGGGCTCTGTCGGCGCGGATGCGCCCGTCGCGATGCCACTCCCCTCGGCCGGACTCCACTTTCACCGTACTACGAAAGGGACTTTAAGCGACCGCCGGGTAGCGAACACACAGAATGACCTCGCAGCAGACGACACTCGGCGGCGATGGCACCACGGCCGAGGAGTTGGCCGAGGGCCAGCGCGAGATATCCATCGCCGAGTTCTTCGAAAAGAACAAACATATGCTCGGGTTCGACTCGGGCGCCCGCGGCCTGGTGACCGCGGTCAAGGAGGCCGTCGACAACGCGCTCGACGCCACCGAGGAGGCGGGCTTTCGTCCCGACATCTACGTCGAGATCCGCGAGGTCGGCGACTACTACCGCCTCGTCATCGAGGACAACGGTCCCGGCATCACCAAGGAACAGCTCCCGAAAGTCTTCGGCAAACTGCTGTACGGCTCCCGGTTCCACAAGCGTGAGCAGGCACGTGGTCAGCAAGGAATCGGAATCTCAGCGGCTGTCCTGTACTCGCAGCTCACCTCCGGGAAACCCGCCAGAATCACCTCCCGGACGGCGGGGAACGACGTGGCGGAGTATTTCGAGCTCATCATCGACACCGACTCCAACGAGCCCGAGATCAAGAAGGCAGAGACGACGTCGTGGGACCGCAGCCACGGCACTCGAATCGAACTGGAGATGGAGGCGAACATGCGCGCCCGCCAACAGCTCCACGACTACGTCAAACACACCGCGGTCGTCAACCCCCACGCCCGCATCGAACTCCGGGAACCGGGCCTGGACGAGCCGCTGAAGTACGAGCGCGCGACCGACCAGCTTCCCGCGAAAACCAAAGAGATTCGGCCCCACCCCCACGGCGTCGAACTGGGGACGCTCATCAAGATGCTGGAGGCGACGGACTCCTACTCCGTCTCGGGGTTCATGCAGGAGGAGTTCACTCGGGTTGGGAAGAAAACCGCCGACAACGTCGTCGACAACCTCCGTGACCGGTACTACGGTCGCGAACTCGGCTGGCCGGCGTCCGAACGGACCGCGGAGGCTGCGGAGGCCGCCATCCGCGAGGCCGTCTCGAACAAGGGTGTGGAAGCGACCGAGATGTTCGCGAGCCGGGTCGCCAACTCACTCGAGAGCCGCGAACGCACCACCTACTCCGACCTGCTCGAGATTGTCGCCACTGTGGCCGACGAGGTCGGAAGCGAGACGGGCAAGACGTTCGGCTCGACCGTTCGCGAGAACGCCGTCGACGCGGCGTGGACGGCACTCACCGCGTTCGACCGCGAGGAAGGTGTGGACCGACTCAGCTCCGCGCTTTACGCGCTGGTCGACGACGCCACCTCGAAACGGAAGGACGACGCCGCGGTCAACGGCCTCGCTGAGCGGCTGGCCGAAGGGTTCGCCCATTCTGACGACGAGCCCAATCGGATGCGCGCGACCCACTCGGAACTCAAGACCCTCGTCGACGAGAAAGCCGACGCGACAGAGGAGTACGACGGCGGGACGTTCGGTGAGACCGCTCGCGAGAACGTCGTCGAGGCGCTCTGGAAGCGGATGGTGACGGTGCCCGACGACCCGCCGAACGTGACGGAGGTCGCGAACAGTCGCGACACCGCTTCGGAGCTGCTAACGGCGATGGGGCAGACGAACATCCTCTCGCCGCCGACGGACTGTCTCGCACCGATAACCGCCGACCTCGTCGAAGCTGGCCTCCGGAAGGAGTACGACGCCGATTTCTACGCGGCGGCGACCCGCGACGCCGAGGTCCACGGCGGCGACCCGTTCGTGGTCGAGGCAGGTATCGCCTACGGCGGCGAGATCGAGACCGGCGGCACTATCGATCTGATGCGCTTTGCTAACCGCGTCCCGTTGGTCTACCAGCGCGGCGCGTGTGCGACGACCGACGTGGTCAAGCGCATCGGCTGGCGCAACTACGGGCTGGACCAGCCCGGTGGCTCGGGGATGCCAAGCGGCCCCGCGGTGCTGATGATTCACGTCGCCTCGACGAACGTCCCGTTCACCAGTGAGTCCAAGGACGCGCTGGCGAACATTCCCGAGATCGAGGACGAGATCGAACTTGCGGTCCGGGAGGCGTCCCGGGAGCTGAAATCCTATCTCACCAAGCGCCGCTCGATGGCCAAGCGCCGCGAGAAGCAGGACGTGCTCGGCCGTATTCTCCCACAGATGGCCGAGAAGGTGGCACAGGTAACTGGCCGCCACCACCCCGATATCGATGGCGCGATGGCACGCATCATGAACAACGTCGGCGTCGACCGCGAGCGAGACGGGGAGAGCGTCTCGTTGACCGTCGAGAACCACTCCGACCGGAGCGAACAGCCCGAACTGACGGAGATCGTCTCCGCGGAGCCGACGGACCTCCCCGACGACGCCACCGCGATCGAGATGGACGACGAGTGGTTCATCAACTGGTCGCCGTCGGTGAGCGCGGGGGAGACGGCGACGCTATCGTACAGCCTGCCGACTGACGCCGACGCCTCGGTGAACGTCGATGGCGTCGACGACGAGAAACTCACGGTGAACGCATAATGAGCAGTCAGACCGACACGAAAGACGCGCAAGCCCGCGAACAGCTCGTCGAGCTGGCCGCGGAGTTCTACGACCAGTTCGTGGCCGGCGAGATCCCCCATATGGAGCTCCCGACCCGGACCAAAAGCAACATCGAGTACGACCCGGAGAAGAAGGTCTGGGTGTACGGCGACCGGACCTCAACCCGGTCGGCCAACTCGGTCGGCGGCGCCCGGAAGCTCCTGAAGGCGGCCTACACCGTCGAGTTCCTGGCGAACCAGCTCGACGAGGACCGCTCCTCGACCCTGCGAGAGCTCTACTACCTCTCCGAATCCTGGGACAACGAGGAGGCCCAGTTCAACGGGCAGGACGAATCGAACAGCCTCGTCGAGGACCTGGAGATCGTCACGGGTGTCACCCGTGAGGACATGCACATGCGCCCGGAGGAGTCCGGCGCGACACTGATGGGCCCCCTGGAACTCCGCGAGCAGACCCGCCGCGGCGAGCGGGAGATTCACTGCCAGCTCGACGTCGGCGAGGGCGGCTACCAGATTCCGAACAACCCGGACACTATCGAGTTCCTCGACCACGACATCGACTTCGTGATGTGCGTGGAGACCGGTGGGATGCGCGACCGGCTCATCGAGAACGGGTTCGACGACGAGTACAACTGCCTCATCGTCCACCTGAAGGGCCAGCCAGCGCGGGCGACCCGGCGCATAACCAAACGCCTCCACGACGACCTGGACCTCCCGGTGCTCGTGTTCTGTGACGGTGACCCGTGGTCCTACCGCATCTACGGCTCGGTGGCCTACGGCTCGATTAAATCTGCTCACCTCTCGGAGTATCTGGCGACACCGGAGGCTCGCTACGTGGGCATCCGCCCCCAGGATATCGTCGACTACGACCTACCGACGGACCCGCTGGCGGACTCGGACATCAACGCCCTGGAGTCGGAGCTCTCGGACCCGCGCTTCCAGACCGATTTCTGGGAGGAGCAGATCGAACTCCAGCTCGATATCGAAAAGAAGGCCGAGCAGCAGGCGCTGGCGTCACGGGGCCTCGACTTCGTGACCGACACCTACCTCCCCGAGCGGCTCGAGGAGATGGGCGTGCTGTAGTTCGGCAGCTCACTGCCACGAGGGGGCCCTGGTGGTCAGGTGAGCGTCCCTCGACGGTGTAACGCTCCATTTTCGAGGACCATCGTCCAGCCCGACTCTTCGTGAACGACCTGGTACCGTAGACCGGTTAGTCTTCGCGGACAGGTCCCAGAAAACACTTGTAAGTCTCGAGGCACGTTCCACCATGGCCCTCCCTCGACGCAGCGTGCTCGGCGGTATCGCCGTGTTGCTCGCAGGCTGCACGAGCCGCGATGGAGCAGTTTCAACTGATTCGCCGAGCGAGACGCCGACGCCCACTACTGCGCCGGCAACCGAACCGGGTTACGTCACCTGTGACCCGGACCGCGTCTCGACCGTTGAACTGCACACCGCCGGCGGCATTCCCGACGACCTGTCGACAGCCCGTGTTCGGGAGTACGCGCAATCGCTGGAGGAGGACATCGTCCTCCCACCGCCCGAGGAGCGCGCCGATGGTTACGTCTCTTTCGGCGATGTCACGACCGAAACGGTCGAGTACGGCTATCTCGCTACCGTCGAAGTGATAGGTGGCTATCAACGGGACGAAGTAGCGGGGACGGCGACTGGCACCCACGCCGACCTCGGACAACACATCGCGACCTACTTCGTCACCGAGCAGGTTGTGCGCAGGGCCAGGGACACGAGCACCGAACTCGACCCACGCGACCACGGCGAAATCGTCGTCTGCGAGTCCGGGTAGTCCAAGACTAAGGCGACCAGTTCCCCGCGAAACCAGCGCTTTTCAGTACTCCCGACCGAGACCGAGCCATGCAGTTCCCCGACCCACACGACGAGGGTGGATTCGAGCGTGTCGCGCCCGAGGCCGTCGGCATCGACGCCGATGCCGTCGACGACGCGGTGAACTTCCACCTCACGCACGGTACGCCCGACGAGACGGTCGAGTACCACATGCCCGACCTCGAACCGTTCGACGAAACCGAGGGCGAGCTCGGTGGGTTCCTCGGGCCCGTTCCGGACCGGCGCGGCGGCCCTGCAGGGGTGATTCTGAAGGAGGGGAAACTCGTCGCAGAATGGGGCGATACCGGCCGAGTCGATCACTGTTTCTCCTGTGCGAAATCGTTCCTGAGCCTCACCGGCGGTATCGCCTGGGACCAGGGCCGGTTCGACCTGGAGGACCAGGTTGGTGAGGACATCGACGACGGTGGGTTCGAGAGCGAGCACAACGAGACGATCACCTGGAAACACCTCTTCCAGCAGACCTCCGAGTGGGAGGGTGAGCTGTTCGACCGCCCGGATAGTATCGACCGGAACCGCGGCGTCGGCAAGACGGAGGGTCCGGGAAAGGACGAGCCCCGCGAACTCGAGGAGCCCGGCGAGTTCTGGGAGTACAACGACGTGCGAATCAACCGGCTCGCGCTCTCGCTGCTGCGGCTGCACGCCAAACCGCTGCCCCGGGTGCTTGCCCACGAGCTGATGGACCCCATCGGCGCCAGCCGGCGCTGGGAATGGCACGGCTACTACAACTCCACGGTCGACGTGGCGGGGACGACGATGGAGTCCGTCTCCGGCGGCGGCCACTGGGGTGGCGGCTTCTGGAGCCCGACGACGGATCTCGCGCGAGCGGGCCACCTGCTGCTGAACGAGGGGGAGTGGGAGGGCAAGCGCCTCCTCAGCGAGGAGTGGGTCGAGAACGCCACCACTCCCTGCGAGCAGTACGAGAACTACGGCTTTCTCCTCTGGCTCAACACCGACAATACGCTCTGGCCCTCGGCGCCCGAATCCGCCTACGCGTTCCTCGGCCACGGACAGAACGTCGTCTGGGTGAACCCGGCGAACGACCTCGTGGTCGTACTGCGCTGGCTGGACCTCGCCGACGACCGTGGCGAGCGCGAGGACCTCCCGAACCAGGACCGCTTCTTCGAGAAACTGCTCGCCGGGCTCTGAGCCGGCCCAGGCCCAGCAGCCGGCCTGGTTCTCGGCCCTCCCCCCACCCAGTACCCCTACCGAACGCGACAGGCTTACACCCCCGTCACCAGAATGCAGCGGGTATGGCCGACGACTCTGGGGAAATGCAGTACCACGTCGAACTCACGCCTGGCGACGTCACCGAGAGTGTTCTGCTGCCGGGGAACCCTGAGCGACTCGACACGATCACGCCGCTCTGGGACGATCACGAGGAGGTCGCTCACCACCGGGAGTACCGTACTGCAACTGGCCACTACGAGGGAGCGCCCATCTCCGTCACCTCCACGGGGATCGGCTCCCCCTCGGCGGCGATCGCCGTCGAGGAACTCGCCCGCGTCGGCGCCGAGACGTTCATCCGTGTCGGCTCCTGTGGCGCCATCCAGCCGGGGATGGAGGTCGGCGACCTGGTCATCACCAGCGGCGCCGTCCGGCAGGAGGGGACGAGCGACGAGTACGTCCGTGAGGATTACCCCGCCGTCGCCGACCACGAGGTGGTCTCCGCGCTCGTCGCCGCCGCTGAGCGACTGGGCCACGACTATCACGTCGGGCTGACGATGTCCGCGGACTCGTTCTACGCCGGCCAGGGGCGCGAGGGGTTCGAGGGGTTCGAAGCCGCCGGAACCGAAACCCTTGTCGAGGACCTCCGGGAGGCGAACGTGCTCAACATCGAGATGGAGGCGTCGGCCATCTGCACGCTCGCGAACGTCTACGGGCTGCGGGCTGGCGCGGTCTGCTCGGTGTTCGCCAACCGGGTCACTGGTGAGTTCCTCACGGAGGGCGAATCCGTCGCCGCCGAGACGGCAAGCCTCGCAGTGAAGCTGCTCGCCCGGATGGACGAAGTGAAAGCCCAGGCCGGCGTCGAGCAGTGGCACGCCGGGCTCTCGCTGGACTGACCCAGCTATCGGCGTATCGGCAGCGTTCGACATCGCTTCGTAGCGTCTTTACCCGTCCCCGGTTCAGTTTTCACCATGACCGATCGCATCGTCGTCGTCGGGGCTGGGTACGCTGGCACGGGTACCGTTGCCTCCCTGGAGAAAGAGGTCGAAAACGCGAACGCGGACGTGGAACTCGTCTGGATCAACGAAAACGACTACCACCTCGTCCTCCACGAGGTCCACCGCGTCATTCGCAACCCGGACGTGGCCTCGAAAGTGACCATCCCCTGTTCCTCGCTGCTCCCAGAGTGGGGGGAGTTCCGCGAGAGCCGAGTCACCGGCGTCGACACCGAGGAGCGAGCCGTCGAACTCGACTCCGGCGCCACGGTCGAGTACGACTACCTGCTGCTCGGACTGGGCAGCGCGACGGCGTTCTACGGCATCGACGGGCTCCGCGAGCACTCGCACACGCTGAAGGGTCTCGAGGACGCCCGTGCCATCCACCAGTCCGTCAAGGAGGCCGCCGCCGATGCCTCGCTTGCGAACCCCGCCCAGGTCGTCGTCGGCGGTGCCGGGCTCTCGGGTATTCAGGCCGCCGGCGAAGTTGCCGAATACCGCGACGAGCACCATGTGAATCTCGACGTCTACCTCGTCGAGGGGCTGGAGAATGTGTTCCCCGGCAACGACAGCGAGGTACAGGGTGCCATCCGAAAGCGCCTGGAGGAAGCTGACGTCGACATCGAATGCGGGGAGTTCATCTCGAAAGTCGGCGAGGAAACCGTCTACCTCGGGGGCGGTGAGGACACCGATCCCGAGGAGATGCCATACGACGTGCTCATCTGGACTGGCGGCATCACGGGCCAGGAGGAACTGGCCGACGCCGACCTGGATAAGGACCAGCGCTCCAGGCGAGTGTTCGCCGCACAGGATTTCCAGACGAGCGACGAGCGGGTGTTCGCCATCGGCGACACGGCGCTGATCGACCAGGGCGACGAGACGGTAGCGCCGCCGACGGCACAGGCCGCCTGGCAGGCCGCCGAGGTCGCCGGCGAGAACCTGCTTCGCGCC
Source organism: Halolamina sp. (assembly GCF_036626355.1). Taxonomy (GTDB): domain Archaea; phylum Halobacteriota; class Halobacteria; order Halobacteriales; family Haloferacaceae; genus Halolamina. The sequence goes on from NZ_JAZKRY010000051.1 coordinate 17,925, forward strand.
AGCCAGGAGCAGCCCCTGGAAACCTGGCGCTACGATGATAAGGGGACGCTCATCTCTGTCGGCGAGAAAGCCATCGCGCATGACGTGGACGGGCTCCCCTTCGGGACGTTCGGCGGGTTCGGCGCGAAGTTCCTGAAGAAGGCGGTCGCAACCCGGTGGATTGCGTCCATCACATCGCTCGGGCGGGGGTTGCACGCCTGGAACGATATGTGAACGCGGTCGCGGCTGTGAACGACCGATTACGGCACGTGACCTGTCCCGAGCTCCGTCTCGCGAGCAGGAAGCTCGCTGCCGCGACTTGTGAGACCTTCCGCGGCGCGTGACCGCTCGACGGCGGTTTTACAAGGACAGTATCGACCGGTTGTGACTGGATGAGCGGGACCCACTCCGGTCATCGTAGCATTTTCGCCCGATATAGGCGTCGCTGACCGTTCCGATCAAGATATCGTGCACCCCGACCGCCGAGTCATACGAGCTCTTCTGGGTCCGGCTCAGAACAGTTCCGATCGTTTCTGATTCAGTCGACGGCGCCTCAAGCTCGATACTCCCGACTTCCTCGACCAGCGTTGCGTGCTCAACCGGGAAGTTGAACTCCTCGTCGAGGTGGTCGCGAACATCATGGAAATCCATGTCGGTAGGATCTATAGAGCCACGGGGATAGTACTGGTGCCCGACGTCACTGAATCCTGTCCGTACAGTGCGATTAACAGCTGAACTAGCGGCTGCTATCGAAAGAACCAGTCCGGTTTGACGCCGGACGTGGTGACGGCGGAATGGTTCCCTCGTCGGTCGAACTGCGGGCGAACTGCCTCTGACTGTTGTGCCTGGCTTCGAAATCCACTGCGTTTCTTTCAGATTGTAGTCAGTTGGCGATATGGCCTCGTGACTACAATCAATCGTAGAATCCTCAACAAAACTAATTTTATGCTTTGTCATCAGGGGAGGTATATAACCCCCGGGTCGTACGTGCGCTCCTCACTGGTGAACTGATTGGCGAGTTCGGCGGGTTCACTGCAGAGCGGGCCACTATCGTTCCCCGTCCGAAGCTGGAGCGCAGAGGTGTGTCACCGACCGTTCATCGAGCGTGTTCTCTGCCCTCCGGACTCACCCACTCACCACTGGCCGGGAGACGATCCAGAGCGACAGCACTGTGTACCCGATCATCAGGACGACGAGGGGCAGATGTCCGCGGCGGGCCGCTGATTTCGTCCGGTAGCGGTCGAGCGCAACGCCGTGTGCGGCGACGACGGCGATCACGTGCCCACCGACGATCAGGGCCAGCTGCGACGCCCAGAACGCCGGGATGCTCAGCCACCCGAGAACCGACACGTCCATCGGAATCCCAAGTAAGCTACCGACCATCTCGATGGTTCGGCTCGCGGTCCCGGCGACGAACGGGTAGTAGTGTGCGAACTCGTAGGCTGCCGCGATCGGAATCACTGTCGGGGCGAACGCTTGTGCCGGCCCTTTCGACTCGCCGCCGAACGCGTCGGAGAGGGTCGCCGTTATGAAGAACACCGCCAGGAAGATCAGGAGTCCGAGGAGATAGAGCAGGAGCGTGGTCGCCGTTCCCGTTCCGAGGCTGTTGCGGGCGCTGAACAGGAGTGTCTGGAACCCCGGCGTACTGGTGAACCCGTCGAAGCTGACGGTGTAGACAACTGCGACGATGAACGAGACCATCCCCGGCCGGTCGACCGGCCGGGTGCAGCCACGCCACGGTGGCCGCACGCTGACCTGAACCCCTGCATCGACCCGCTCGACAGCCACCGGTGCAACGCGGCCGAACGTCCGGTAGAGCACCGAGAGGAAATCGGCTCGCTCGAACCAGCTGGCGCCGGTCCCGACGGCGCCGAGGAGCATGAGGGCCGCGTACAGTGCAACCAGGCCGACTGTGAGTTTCGGCCGCTGGGAGAGGCCCAGCAGGTTCTCTGCGATCCCGACGACGAGCACGAACCCGGCCACTGCTGGCCAGACGCCGAATCGCGTCGGGTACTGCGTCCAGGATAGCTGTTCTCCTTCCAGCCACGAGAGCGCTCTATGGAGATTATTCCACGGGGAGAGTGCCGACCACGGTGAGCCAGCAACGATGGCGACGAGACCGATTCCCTTGATCCACAGGCCCCAAACGAAGGCCGCGGCGAAGTTCTCCGCAGCCGCCTCGGGACCGAAGAACCCGGCCAGGAGCGCATTCACGACTCCGACCGAGAAGATGAGAACGCCGGTCGTCCGAACAGCCCCGAACGTTTGCGTTGAAATCGTCCCGAGTGATGGGGTCCAGCGGTCGGCCGGCGGACGGCCGCTCCATCCAAGCCAGAGGGCGGTAACCCCGACCGTCACGGCGGCGCCGACGAGGAGGTACTGGAGCGGGATCGGCGATTCAAACTGGGCACCGCCGATCTCGTGTGCCGCCACTGTCTCGGGCACGAGAAACAGGGTCAACAGACCCGTCCAAATCGCCCGGGGACGGAGCATACTGGGACAGGGAGGGCAACCGTAGAAAGCGCTGTGGTCCGTCCATCGAAAGCCACCGCGGAATGGTGGTGTTTTTCTCTCGGCACCCGAAGGGGTGTTCATGCGTCGCGCCACACTGCTCGCACTCGTCGTCATCGTCGCGGCCCTGGGTGGGACGGCGGTGGTCGCATTCCAGAGCGGTGGCAACGACGTCCAACTGCAGGAGCAGTGGACAAGCGACACCGCGAGAGAAGCCCGTTCCAATCACCACGCGCCAGCAGCAGGAATCGTGAACGGGACCGGAATGGTGTACGCTCCCGTAAGCGGCCGAAGCGACGCACCGAACTGTGCACTCTACGGGCTGTATAGCGAGAACGGCTCCGCGACGTGGCAGTATCAGGTTGCGAAGCCGAACTGTACGATCCACTCGGTGGCGAATCCGACGATCGCGGACTACGACAGCGACGGCACGCCGGAGGTTCTGACGACGTCGACGGAACAGGCGGTCCTCGGGTTCTCGGCAGCTACCGGCGCCGAAGAACTCCGGACGAACCTCACGGGCTACGGCTACACGCGGCCGGTCGTGACTGATCTGCTCGGCGACGACCGCATGGAGACCGTCACCGTCGACGTGCGAGGCACGGTGTTCGTCCACCGGCCGAACGGGTCTGTCGTCTGGAGTACCCGGCTGGATTCGTACACGTGGGGTCGGCCCGGCGTCGCAGATTTCGACGCCGACGGTCGGAAGGAGGTCGTCGTCGGGATCAGCGATGGGAGCCTCACGATGTTCGAGCGAAATGGGTCGGTCGCCTGGCAGAAACAGGACCTGTTGGGTGGGTCGATACTCTGGGTGACGACCGGCCAGGCCGACCAAGAGCCTGGTGAGGAGATCGTCGTCGCGACCAACCGCGGAACGGTCGCCCTCGTCGACGGTGCCGACGGGGAGGTCCAGTGGAAGAACAGTTTCGGAGC
>NZ_JAZKRY010000052.1:0-21019 GCF_036626355.1 Halolamina sp.
TCGCTCTCGGCAGGCGTCGCAGTGAACTCGAGTACCTGCTCGCGGTCGTACTCCGCCTCACCCTCGTACTCCTCTGTGTAGGCGAAGCAGTCGGCCGCCTGGCCCGCCGAGAACACGGCGGTCGGCGGCCGCTCCTTGTCACAGAGGCCGGCCTCGGCGACCGCACAGCGCGGGTGGAACCGGCAGCCAGATGGCGGGTCGGAGAGGTTCGGCGGCGACCCAGGGATGGCCTCCGGGGTGGATCGCATGTCAACATCGGGGATACTGTCCAGGAACGCCTTCGTGTAGGGGTGTTTCGGCGCTGTAAGCAGCTGTCGGCGCGTGCCGCGCTCGGCGACGCGGCCGCCGTACATCACGAGCAGCCGCTCACAGAGCTGAGAGACCACACCGAGGTCGTGGCTGATGAGGATGAGCGCCATCTCTCGCTCGGCGACGAGGTCGCGGAACAGGTCGATGATGCCGGCCTGGATGCTCACGTCCAGTCCCGTCGTCGGCTCGTCGGCGATGAGCAGTTCTGGCTCGCCGGCCAGCGCCATCGCGATCATCGCGCGCTGGGCCATCCCGCCGGAGTACTCGTGTGGGTAGTCGTCCAGCCGGCCGGCCGGATCGCCGATACCCACCTCGTCGAGCAGCTCGACGGCCTCCGCACGCGCTTCCGATTTCGAGAGGTCGCGGTGGGCGGTGACGGCCTCGATAATCTGCTCGCCGACGGTGTAGGTCGGGTCGAACGCGGCCTCGGCGTTCTGGAACACCATCGCGATCTCGGCGCCGCGGACCGAGCGCAGTTCGCGGTTGCTCGCGCCGACCAGGTCGGTGCCTTTCCAGCGCACCTCGCCGTTGTCGATGCGGCCCGGCTCGTCGATGAGGCCGACCAGCGAGCGCACGGAGACGGACTTTCCCGATCCCGACTCGCCGACGATACCCAGCGTCTCGCCGGCGTCGAGTTCGTAACTCACGTCGTCGACGGCCGAAACCACCTCCTCGGTGTAGAACCGGGTTACGAGGTTCTCGACGGAAAGCAGCGGCTCGTCCTCGCCGTCGGTGGTTCGCGCGTCGCTCCTCCCGGCGCCGTCGTCTGGTCGTTGGGTGTAATTCGTGTCGGTCATCGGTTCGGGTCCGAACGAGGGTCGAGCACGTCACGCAGGCCGTCCCCGAGCAGGTTGAACCCCAGGACGGAGATAACGATCGCTACCCCGGGGAAGACGCTGTACCACCACTCGCCGCTGTTGATGTACCCCTTCCCCACGCGGAGCATCGAACCCCAGGACGGCTTGGGTGGGGGGACCCCGACGCCGAGGAAGGAGAGTGAGGACTCCAGGATGATGGCGAGCGCCGCCGTAATCGTCGCCTGCACGAGGATCGCCGAGATGCAGAACGGCAACACGTGCAGCAGGAGGATCCGAATGTCCGAAGCGCCCAGCGAGCGAGCGACCCGGACGTGCTCCTCATGGGAGACAGAGACGGCGCTCCCGCGCGTGATGCGGGCGAACTGTGGGATGAAAACGATCCCCAACGCGAGGATGATGTTGGTCAGCGACTGGCCGAACACCGCCACCAGCGTCAGCCCCAGCAGGATGGTCGGGAACGCGAAGATGGCGTCCATCAGCCGCATCAACACGTCGTCGGTCCGGCCGCCGACGTAGCCCGCGACGAGGCCGATGGGGACGCCGATGCTCATCGCCACCAGCGGCGTGGCGACGGCGACCTGGACGGCGATCCGCGCGCCCAGCAGGGTCCGCGAGAGCATATCCCGGCCGTAGCGGTCGGTCCCGAACGGGTGATCGACGCTCGGGGACTGGAGCTTGTTCGGCACGTCGACGGCCGCCGGGTCGTACGGCGCCAGCACTGGCGCGAGCACGGCGACGAGCACGAACGCCGTCATGATGAGCAGACCGCCGATGGCGAGTCGGTTGCGCCGGAACCTGGCGGCGAACGCCTTCGTCCGGCGGACGATGGGTGGCTGGGCCCTGGCTGTCTCCGGGGTCTCGTCGCCGGCCACGTTGTCGACGACGGGGGAGCCGCCGTCTGTCGCCGGCCCGTCGTCGACGGCGGGTGAGCCGTCTGTCGCCTCGTCCGGGTTCTCGCTCATTGTTCACCCCGCAGCTTCGGGTTCAGGTAGAAGTACGTGGTGTCCACGAGCAGGTTCACGGTGACGAAAAACGTCGTGTAGACGAGCACCACTCCCTGCAGGGTGATGTAGTCGCGACTCGAGATGGCGCCGATGAGCAGCCGCCCCATCCCCGGGATGGAGAACACCACCTCGATGACGATCGAGCCACCGAGCAGGTAGCCGAACTGCATCCCGATGACGGTGATGACGGGGATGAAGGCGTTCTTCATCGCGTGGACGAGCACCTCTGGCTCGCTCACGCCCTTCATCCGAACGGCGTCGAGGTACTCCTCGTGTAATTCCTCCAGCAGCTCCGAGCGCAGCATCCGGGTGACGATGGCAGCCATCGCCGTCCCGAGTGTGATGCCCGGCAGGATGAGATAGCGGAGCCCATCCAGGGGCCGCTCCAGCGGGGAGACGTAGCCCGCGACGGGGAGCCAGTCCAGGTTCACCCCGAACAGGAGCAGGAGCACGATGCCGAGCCAGAAGTTCGGGATGGAGACGCCCAGCAGGCCGAACGTCAGGCCGACGGAGTCCCATTTCGTCCCGCGCTTGATGGCGCTGAGCGTGCCCGCCGGAATCGCGACGAGCAGCGAGACGGTAAAGCCCGCGAACGTCACGAACAGTGTGGTCGGAATCCGCGAGGCAACGGCGTCGCTCACCTGCTGGTCGGTGATGTACGACCGGCCGAGGTCGCCCTGGAGCACGGCCGTGATGTAGTCGAGATACTGGATCGGGAGCGGTTTGTTGAGGCCGAGCTCGCGGCGCACCGCTTCCAGCCGTTCGGGGTCGGCGTCGGCGCCCAGCATCACCACTGCGGGGTCGCCGGGGACCATCCGGACGAGGCCGAAGACGATAATCGACACTAACGCGAGTACCGGCACCGCCCAGAGCAGCCGCCTGATGAGGAACTCCTGAACGCGTGAGACCATCTACGCGTGCAGACTCACTCCCCTTTCGACATCGTCCAGTAGCGGGTGTAGGGAAGCAGCCACGGCTGGTTCCCGTTGACGTTCGACCGCAGGCCGACGAGGTCGTCGGTCCGGGCGATGGAGATCCACGGGACGTTCTTGTTTACCAGCTTCTGGAACTCGGTGTAGATCTCGACGCGGGCGTCCTGGTCGGTCTCGGTCCGCCCCTGCTGGACCAGTTCGTACATCCGGTCGGCGTCGGGCTGCTCCTCCCCGTACTTGTTCCACTGGTTGGTCGAGGGGTGGATGAAGCCGTAGTAGTGCCGGTCGGGGTCGATTTTGAACGGTACCGAGAACGCCATCGCCCCGAAGTTGGCGTTGAGGAAGTCCGAAAGCTGGGTCCCCCACTCGAGGATCTCCACCTCGGCGTCGATGCCCGCCTCCGCGAGCTGGGCGACCAGCAGGTTCGCGGTGGTCTCCATGATGGTGTAGCGGGTGTTCGCTTTGATAGTCAGCGCCTCGCCGTCCAGCGGGTTGCCGGCGTCGTCGAGGATCTGCTGGGCTTTCTCGGTGTCCCGTCGGCGCTTTGCGTCACCGAGGTCGTAGTTCCAGACGCTCTCCGTGGAGTAGGGTTGCCACGCGGCAGTGCCGTAGCCCGAGACGCCGGCGTCGACGATGGAGCCGCGGTCGACGGCGTGTGCGACCGCCCGGCGAACGGCGGGGTCGTCCCACGGCGGCTCGCTGCAGTTGATGTGGACCTGTGCCCACCCGGTCGCCTTCTGCCGGCTGAGCTTCGTCTCGTCGTCGTCGCGGATTGTCTGGGCGTCCTTGCCGAGTACCGCTCGCGCCATGTCGATGTCGCCGCCACGGAGCGCAGCGACCCGCGAGTCGGCGTCGGGGATGGGCCGGACCTCGACGGAATCGAGCAGCGGCACGTCCTCCGCCCGATACTCCTCGAAGCCGTCCATTCGCAGGAAATTCCCCTGCTCGTGCTCGCCAAACTGGAACGGACCGGTGCCGACAGGTTGCTGGAACTCGCCGAGTTCGCCGCCCTGGTTCTCGACGGCCTCCTCGGGGACGACAACCCACGGGACCCGGCCAAGGAAGTTGAAAAAGGGGGCGAACGTCTGTTTCAGCGTGAACGTGACCTCGTACTCGCCGGTCGCTTCGACGGAGTCCACGGCGGCGAGGTCCCCGCCCATCGCGCCTTCCTGGTTCATCCGCTCGAAGGAGTAGACCACGTCTTCCGCGACCATCTCGCGGCTGGTCGGCGGGTGGAACATCACGCCCTCCTTCAGCTGGAACGTGTAGCTGGTGCCGCCGTCGCCGACGCTCCAGTCCTCGGCCAGCCGGTCCGCAGGCGCGCCCTCGTCGAAAGTGATGAGCCCCTCACACATGTTGTAGTTCACCACCCACGAGACGACGCTGGAGGTGACGTGGGGGTCGAGCCCCGTCAGCTCCGACTCGAAGCCCACACGGAGCGTCCCGCCCGTCTTCTGCTCTGGCGTCTCTGTCGGCTTCTCGGTGGGCGAGGCCGTCGGGATCGGCGTGTCGGTGCTGTCGTCCGTCGGCGTTCCTTCGTCGTCGCCGCCGGCGCAACCTGCGAGCGCGGCCGCCGCCGCGCTCCCGGCGAAGGAGAGAAACCGTCGCCGGCTCTTCGTCGCCTGCCCTTCTTGTGTCATGTTACCGCAATTGGTTGTCTCGTGCATAAGTGTTACCCGAAAAGCGCAGGATAGCGAGCGTGTCTCCTGGTTCGTGTACGTCTCCACAGGGGAGCGTAGCTGGATTTTCTGTCGCTCTCGTGTACTGTCGCGCCCGGCGCACAATCGTTATCACGTCGTCGCCCCGACACTGGGGTATGTCGAATCAGCTCACTCAGCACGGCCCGTACGTCGGCGGCGAGCGCGTAGCCGGCGGCGAGACGCTGACGACCCGGAACCCGGGAACTGGCGAGGTAATCGCGACTGTCGAGACGGCGGATGGGGCGGTCGTCGACGACGCCGTCGCCGCGGCCCGCGAAGCGTTCCCTGACTGGCGCGACACCGACCCGGACAGGCGCGGGCGCATCGTCTACCGCGTCGGTCAACTCGTCCGGGAGCACCGCGATGAACTGGCGACCCTGGAGAGCCGTGACCAGGGAAAGCCCCGGTCGCAGGCCCACAGCGACATGGGCGGTGCAGCGCGCTACTTCGAGTACTACGCCGGCGCCGCCGACAAACTGGAGGGGCGCTCCGTCCCCGTTGGAACCGGCGGCGTCGACTACACCATCCGGGAGCCCTACGGCGTGAGCGCGCAGGTGACGCCGTGGAACTTCCCCGGAAACCTCTTCGCCCGCGGCGTCGCGCCCGCACTCGTCGCGGGCAACACCGTCGTCGTGAAGCCGGCGCCCCAGACGCCGCTCTCCTCGCTCCGCCTCGCCGAACTCTGTTCGGAGGCGGGCGTCCCCGACGGCGTCGTCAACGTCGTCCCCGGCGCCGGCGACACCGGTGAGAAACTGGTCGGCCACGACGGCGTCGACCAGGTCACGTTCACCGGCTCCGTCCCGACCGGCCAGGCCATCATGCGCGAGTCCGCCAGCCACGTCCGGCCCGTGACGCTCGAACTCGGTGGAAAGAACCCGGCGCTCGTCTACCCCGACGCCGATATCGAGGAGGTCGCCGACGAGATCGCGACGGGTATCTTCACCAACGCCGGCCAGGTCTGCTCGGCGTCGGACCGCGCGGTGGTCCACGAGTCCGTCGTCGACGAGTTCCTCGACGTCATCGTCGAGCGCGCCGAGAACTACGAACTCGGGCCGAACGCCGACATGGGTCCGCTCTGCTCGCGGGAGCAGTTCGAGCGCGTGGTCGACTACATCGAGGTCGGGGAGACGGAAGGCGCGCGCCTCGTGACCGGCGGCGGCACGCCCGAGGCGGACCCGGGGGGGAACGAGGAGGGCGGGTTCTACGTCGAACCGACCGTCTTCGCCGACGTGGACCCCGAGATGCGAATCGCCCAGGAGGAGATATTCGGCCCGGTACTGACGGTGCTCACGTTCTCCGACACCGAGGAGGCGGTCGACATCGCCAACGGCACGGAGTACGGACTCACTGCGGGCGTGTTCACGGGTGACGTCTCCCGCGCGCACACGCTCGCCCGCCGGCTGGAAGCTGGCAACGTCTACATCAACGGCTGGTTCGGCGACACGAACCAGACGCCCTTCGGCGGCTACGGGAAATCCGGCATCGGTCGGGAGAAGGGACTGGAGGCACTGGAGTCGTACCTCCAGACGAAAAACGTCGCTGTCGACCTCGGCGAGGGCGGCACGCTGCCGGGTGCCTGACCTCGCCGGATATTCGGCGTCTGACATCCAGCGATCGCGAACGCCCCACCTCCCCAAGCTTGATTGCTGCCCCACCGAAGCTTCCTGCATGACCTTCACAGCCAAGACGGTCGCCGTCACCGGCGCTGGGAACGGGATGGGCCGTGCGACCGCCGAACTGTTCGCCGAGCGCGGTGCGAGCGTCGTCGCCGTCGACGTGGACGGCGAGGCCGCCGAGGAGACCGTCGACCGCATCCAGGAAGCGGGCGGCGAAGCGACGGCGACCGTCGCCGACGTGTCCAAGGCCGACGAGGTTGAGGCGTTCGTCGAGGACACCGTCGAGACGTACGGCTCCATCGACGTGCTCCACAACAACGCCGGTATCCCTCAGCAGTCGACCCCCGTCGAGGACGTCGAAGCGGCGACGTGGGACCAGATTCAGGACGTGAATCTCAAGAGCGCGTTCCTCGGCGCCAAGTACGCCGTCCCCCACATGAAAGCGCAGGGCGAGGGCGTCATCCTCAACACGGCCTCCACCGCGGGGATCCGTCCTCGCACGGGGCTCTCGGCCTACGCCGCCTCCAAGGGCGGGATGATCACCCTGACGAAGCAGCTGGCCCACGAACTCGCCGCCGACGGTATCCGGGTGAACGCCATCTGCCCGGTTGCAACCGATACCGAGATGCTGCCGGAGTTCGCCGCCGGAGACCTCTCTGTCGAGGGGATGGCCGACACGATACCGCTGGGCCGCCTCGCGGAACCGGACGATATCGCCAGCGCCGCGGCGTTCCTCGCGAGCGACGAGGCAGAGATGATCACCGGCACCGCCCTGGAGGTCGACGGGGGGCGTGACCTCTGATGGTCACGCGAGCCGAGATCGACGCCGCCGTCGAGGCCCAGCGCGAGGAGGTAATCGAGTTCCTTCGGGCGTTCATCGCTATCGAGACCGAGAACCCACCGGGCCGGAACTACCGCGAGGGCGCGGCGTTCATCGGCTCGGCGCTCGAAGAGCGCGAGTACGACGTGGCGTACGTCGAGGTGCCCGAGGAGAACGTTGCCGAACACTACCCCGACCGGGCCGACCACGAGCGCGTGAACGTCGTCGGGCGGAAGGGGAGCCTCGACGGCATCGATGCCGCGGACCCGGCTACCGCTGAGCGAGCCGAGGGTCCGCACGTCCACTTCACCGGGCATTTCGACGTCGTGCCGGCCGGCGAGGACTGGAGCCACGACCCGTTCGACGCCACCGTCGCGACGGAGGACGGCGAGGAGCGGCTGTTCGGCCGCGGCGCCAGCGACATGAAATCCGGCGTCACGGCCAGCCTCTTCGCCGGCGACGCGCTGGAGGCCGCTGGGGTCGAGTTCGACGGCGCCGATGCCGTCGCCGGCTCGCTCTCCCAGAGCATGACCATCGACGAGGAGACGGGCGGCTTCACCGGCCTCGGCTATCTCGTCGACGAGGGCCACGTCTCGCAAGCGAACACCGACTACTGCGTCTACACGGAGTGTTTCGACGGCTCGCGGGTCTGTCTGGGCCACCGCGGCGTGCTGAAGTTCCGAGTCACCGCGAGCGGAGCGAAAGCCCACGGCTGCATGGCCCAGGACGGCGTGAACGCTGCCACGGCGCTCACGGGGTTCCTCACTCGCGTCGAGGAGTACCGCGACCGGCTTCACGAGCGCACGACCGACAAGCCAGTTACGCCCGAATCCTCTCGCCGGGCGGACATCTCGACGACGATGCTCGACGCGGGCTACTCCGAAAACGTCGTCCCGGACCGGGCGACGGCGACGTTCTACCGCGTGCTCGTCCCCGAGGAGTCCGTCGAAGACGCTCGCGAGGAGATCCGGGAGCTGATGGCCGCCACCGAGGAGGCGTTTGCGGGCACCGGCCTGGCGTACGAGGAGATTATGTTCGCCGAGCCGGCGATCGTCTCGGCGGACTGCCGGACGAGCCAGGTGTACACCGAGGAGATCACCCGAACGTTCGGCGAGTCGGATTTCGTCGTCTCGCCGGGCTCGGACGACCAGCGCTTCGTCGTCAACGACGCAGGGATCGACGAGTGCATCGTCTACGGCCCGGGCCCGCTCGATCAGGCCCACGTCGCCGACGAGTACGTCCCCGTCGAGCGACTGGTGACGGCGACGAAGGTGATGGCAACGTCGACGGCGGAGCTGTTGGGCGTGCTGGAGGCGTAGTCGCAGTAGCTTCTTGTCGGGGCTCCCCGAAGCGGGAGCTATGTCGAGTGCGGCCGGCAGCCTGACCGAGCCCGAGGTGCTCGCCCGGACCAAGCGACGGCTGTTCCCCGACGAGGAGTCCTACGTCGTCGCCGACACGCAGTTCTCGGCCGCGAGCTGGCTCGCCGACAGCGAACTCCCCGAGCAGGTCCGGGCGGCGCTCGCCCCGTTCAACCACGTCCGGGTGGGGAGCGGCTACCCCGACCTCGTCGGCGTCGGCGTCGTCGACGACGAGCTGCTGGCGGTCGACCGGCTGGATGACGAGCCGCCGCTGGTCGTCGTCGAGGCGAAGGGCCACACTGCGTCGGGTCGCGTCGACACCAGTCGGGGCATCGTGCAGGCCTACGACCGGCTCGGCGAAGCCAACGCGGCCTACCTCGCCGCACCGATTGGCGCTATCACCGGCCAGGACCGCACGCTCGCACGCGAACTCAACGTCGGCGTGCTCGGCGTCGACGACGGCAGGGTACGCGCGCTGGAGCGGCCGCGACTCGTCGGTAACCGCACGACGACCGAGACGAGCGCGATTCGATATCAGGCCGGCGCGCAGGGCGTCGCCGACCAGTCCTTCGGCCTGAACCACCCCAAAAACTACCTCGGCTACGCGCTCGCCTGGTTCCACGCGGGGGAAACCGAGACGATCGTTGCCGACCGCGTGGTCGGCGCCGTCGACGACGCCCGTCGCGGCGCGCGCTTTTTGGGCCTCGTCGGCGGCACTCCGGAGCGGCTCACGTCGCTGGGCCGCGAGGTGGTGCGCTTCGCCGTGGAGGAGCACGGCTCGATCGATCGAGCGCTCGATTCGTTCGCGGAGTGGGCCGGGAGCCGGAAACGGTTCGCCGAGCTCGCGCCGCGCTGGGGCCAGCTGACCCGTCGGGTCGTCTACGCCTATCCGGCGACGCAGCTACTGGTCGAAGAGATTCAACACATGCACGAGGATCTCCACCAGGCACCCACGCTGGTCGAACTCGTCCAGTATTTCCACGAGCGCCACCCAGCGTTCACCGTCGAGCTGTTCGTGCGCGGGACGGAGCAAGCCCGTAGCCGGGCGCTGACGGCCGACGGGGAGTTGGTCCTCGCGGCGCTCCGTGACGGCGAAGTGTACCACGCACCGACGGTGTTCCAGCTGAAGGCGATGCTGTTCCACGCCGGGATTCTGGCCGACCGCGGCGCCGAGCCGTCCCGGCTCGACCCGACTGAGGACCGCTGGGGCCTGCGAACGGTCGTCTGACGGCAAAAACCTGTTACCGGCCGAGTGAGAACAGCGGAGTGATGTCCGCCAATCGCAGAGCGGTTCTCGGCCTCCTCGGCGTCGCGCTCGCGGGCTGTGCGAGTGAGTCGCCGATCACTGGAAACTCCCCCGCATCTTCACCGTCGCCGTCCGATTCGACAGCAACCGCATCGGAGTACGACATTCCTCCGGTCCCCGACCCTTCCGACGCCGCGCTGGACCGCTGGTGCGACCCTGCATCTGGCGTCGCCGAGAGCCAACTCTCCGTGCTCGGCGAAGCACTCGGCGCCGACGAGAGCGTCGTCAAGGTCGGCTTCACGGGTGACGGCGAACTCCGGACCGACGCACCGGAGGTGGTCCTCTCCGGCGTTATCGACGATTCCTACGTCGGGGAGAACGCGTATCTCTCCGGAGTGGCGTTCGCAGACGCCGAGTTGACGATAGCTGTCGAGTACGGCTACCCGCCGGAGACAGGTGAAACCTCGACGACCACGCAGGTGGGGATGGAGATGGGTGTCCGGTATACGGCGCGTGTCTCGATGGATGGCGGCTTCCCGGAGACGGTTCTGGTTCGGCACCACGGAGACGTGGTTGCAGAGGTCGACGGGCCGTGTTGAGCGCCCTCGACTCGTCCGTTGAGGATATCTGTGCCGCGTAGGACTGTCAACCGACGTCGGGTACCGGCGACGCACGGTAATTCACACTGCATTTTTGTCGGCGCGTCTCCAACTCTCAGGTCAGTCACACCAGACTCAGCGGCAAGTTCAGACAATGCAAGACGGACCCAGTATCTTGATGCCGATCCGCGTGCTTGAGGGGGAATCGATTCCCGAGGGCGTCCCAGAACTCCTGACGAACGCACACGTCGTCCTGCTTGGCTACCACGTCGTGCCGGACCAGACCGCGACCGACCAGGCGCGATCGCAGTACGAAGACCAGGCCATCCGCCGTCTCGACGATTTCACAGCGATACTCGAACACGCGGGTGCGACAGTCGAATCCCAGCTCGTGTTCACCCACGATGGACAGAGAACGATCGATCGGATGACGACCGAACACGACTGCCTCGCGGTCCTGATTCCAAACGCAACGCGACCGCTCGAGGATTTACTCGTCGCGGTTCGTGGCATCGTCGGTATCGATCGATTTGTCCGCCTGGTTTCGGGACTGCTCGTGACGACCGACGTCAACGTAACACTGTACCACGTCGCTGAAGAGAACGAAACTGACGAAGACGTGGAGACGCTGCTCGACGGGATCGCGGCTCGACTCTCCGAGCAGGGAGTCTCTCCAGAGCTGATCGATATCCGGATTTCGCGTGAGGGCGGTCCTCGAGAGATGATCGTCGACGCTGCCGACAACTACGACGCGATCGTCATGGGTGAATCCGATCCATCAGTGACGACCTTCCTGTTCGGGATGACGGCAGACCAGGTCGCAAAGCAGTTTCTCGGCCCGGTGTTCGTGGTCCAGCACGCGGAGCCGGACGAAGACGAGGAGACTGATACGGAGTGAACAGTCCAGCAACAGGGACAGGCTCGACTCCAGGTTCTGCCTGGGTCCGGACGTAGTCCCTGGCGTGATGCTCCCCGTTGGCGCTGCCCGGCCCGGCGTGTTCCGGGGAGATGAGCTGGCGCGCCAGCCGAAAGAAATTAGATGCCTGGTGATAATAATCGTTCGACAGCATGGAGCCCGGCGAACGGCAACCGCCGAGAAACTGGAGTCTCGATGCTCGGACAGGATACTAATGGACATACTGGAGATCATCCTCGCGCTCATGCGGCTCGTCATGTTCTCCCTCGCGATGGGGTTGACGCTAATCAGTTTTCAGTCGTATCGGCAGCAACAGACGACGCGGCTGGAGTACGCGTTCATCGGCTTCGCGTTCATCAGCATGGGGACGGGCGTGATGACGCTCAACTCCCAGTTCGAGGTTATTTCGACGCTAATGTCGATCGCGCAAGCGGTTCCGTTTATCGTCGGCTTCTCGATGCTGTACGTCTCGCTGTATCGATAGCCGAACGGGGGATAAACGGAGTTCACCGGCGCCCCTCGTGGGGGAAGCCCGGGCGTTTCACCACGTCTCCACGGCGGATTTTCTTGACGAGAAAACGCGCCTCCCCAATTATAGGTAATTAGGTTCAACGTATGGGTGTACAATGGACGACAGCTCAAAACGGGTAACCATGATCGACAACGGCGTGGAGGTCGAGCGGACGATCGAGGACCGGTCGACGGCGACAGTCGTGATGTACCGACTCGAAACGCTGCCTTCGACGCCGAGCGTTGTCCGGCTGGAGGAGGCGATCCCCCCGGAGTCTCGCATCGAGACGCTGGAGTTTCACCCGAACCACCGACCGAACGCCTGGACGATCGGCCACGAGATGGTCCAGTTCGACGTGATGATTCCGCCGGACGAGACGCGGAGTGTCGTCCTCGGCATCGACGCGGATGTCGACGAGCCACTCAGCGGCGACGAACCGACGATCACCAACCTCGACTCGGAGGCGGTCGACCTCGAAGAATCTGCTGAGGCGGTCCCGTTGACCCGGGGTGGTGACACGGGCTCTTCCGAGGACGACGAGTCCAGCGTTCTCGGTCTGGACACCGATACAGTCGGTGAGGATGGCGATGGGGCCGACTACGCCGGTATGGATGCAGAGGGCGAAGACGACGTCGACGCCGGGATTGGCGACGCGACCGCCGGAACGGACGGGGACGAAGTCCTTGATCTGGAGGATCCGAACGAGGTTGGCCTGGACCCGGCGACCGAGGGACCAGAGCAGCCGTCGACCACTGACGGCGACGATGATTCGGCGGCCGGCGGTATCGTCGGTCCGGAGCCTGTTGATACCGAAGAATCGGCGGAAGACGCAACTATCGGTCTGGCGGACGACGACGCGACCATCGGTCTGGCGGGCGACGACGCGACTATCGGTCTGGCGGGCGACGACGCGACTATCGGTCTGGCGGACGACGACGCGGCTACTGGTGAGGAGGACGACGACGAGTCAGCCAAAGACGCTGCGGAGCGGGACGCGGACGATGCTGCGGAGACAGCCGACGACGCCGACGTTGTCGACGCATCGAGTGGCGAACCAGTGATCGGAGAAACGGCCGAAACCGGCGAGGCCGCTGAACCCCCGGACATGGGCGAGGCGAAAGAAGAGGGAGACACCGCCGAGGCGCTCGGAGAGGTCGATACCTCTTCGGACAGCCATACCGATGACCGGTCGGAGGAGAGTACCGGACCCGATACGGACATCGGAAGCGACAACGGAACCGGGACTGACGACGCCGCGGTGACCGACGATCGCGACGGCTTCGACGGAATGGAGCCCGCGACGCCGGCGGACAAGTCACAGGAGGACTCGGCTCCCGCGGCCGACGCGGATTCCCTCGTGGGGAACCTGCTCGAGGAGATCGAGGCGGGCCATGCAAGCGAGGATGAGCTCGACGCATTGCGCTCCGAGCTCGGTATCGCCCGTGCGGACGAGGTCAGATTCGAGCACATGCAGTCGCGGATGGAGGATTTCGAGGCGTACGCGAACGCGCTCGAAGAGATCATCAACACCCACGGGACAGCATCGGAGTTCGTCGACGGGATCGAGCGCAAGGTGACCGACCTGAACGATGAGATCAGTGCGGTTCGTAGCGAGGTGACCGCGGTCGAGGAGGGAGTCGCGGCGGCCGGCGACGAACGCGAGGAGCTGACCGACGAGGTGGAAGCACTCGACGAGACGGTTGCGGGGCTCACAGACGAGCTGGCGGAGCTGCATGACCTCGTCGAGACGGTCGACGACCGGACTGACACCCTGGAGACGGACCTCCGTGAGGAGTTGGACGAGGTCCGCGACGAGCACGAACGGGAGATCGAGCGCATCGAAACCGAACTCGAGACCGTCCGCGAGCAGCTCGAGTCCGACTTCGAGACCGAGTTCGACTCGCTCCGCGACGACGTCGAGTCGCTGAACGAAGTGCGGCGCACGCTGCTCAGTGCATTCGGTGAGGGGATCGATCCGACTGATGACGACGAGATGGCAGAGGGTGACGACGCATGAGCTACAGCTACGAGACCACTGAGGAACTGGGCGGGACCGTCCCCGGTCAACAATCCATGAGCACGCTGGTAGCGGCCCCGAACGGGGACGTTCATCTCCTCGTCACGTTCGAGATTTCGGCCAACGAGCCGCGCACAGACGGGGGAGACGGTGATCTCCCCGACGCCACGTTCATCGTGCCCAGCACGAATCGGGAGTTCGACGGAGTGGGAGATCAGGGCTCCTTCATGAGTTCGGTGATGCGCCCCGGGGCATCGAACGCGGAGTACACCGACACGGAGTTCGGCGAGGCGGTCGACGTCGAGTCGCTCGTGTCGTACCTCGGCATGGACTTTCTCGAACACGAGATGTTCGCCGAACGGTTTCTGCCCGATTCGGACGACGTCGTCTACACCAGTCGCGGAGTGGGCGCGTACCAGCTCCTCTGTGTCTACTCCGTCGACCAGGGACTGCTGCTGGTGGTAGACGAGGACGAGGCGATCCAGCCACTGGTCGGCCACGCGCGAAGCCTGCTCACGGAAACGTAAGCGCGCCGACCTGCGCGACGCACGCTACTAATTGTCATCGTTGTGTCAAAACGCGAAGTTTTCTTGATTTCTGCGAGTAGTCTTCGGTCGGTATCCCCGTGTATCTCTCACACTGTCGCGACGCGATTTTTCGCGGTAGAGGACCTCTCTAATTATCTGAGCGTGAATACGCTGTTGCACTCTTAATGAGATGGGGGTCCAGTGTACATGTAGAGGTTACCAATGAACCGAAACGTAATCTGGACGGCAGTAATCGCGGTGGGATTGATGCTGTCGATGAGCGTGGTCGCTTCGAGCGCGTTCACGACGATGCAGCTGGACCGTGATGCGAACATCGACGTCGTCAACGACCAGAATGGTATCATCGCGCTCCAAGCACACCCGGACAGCGACGTGGCCAACGGCACCGACAGCGGTGCGCTCCAGATCGACTTCGACCAGAATAACAACGGAGCGGGCGTGAACGTCAATTCGACGTACACCGTCGGAGACAAAACCGATGCGCAAAACTCGTACGCGTTCAATATCACGAATCAGAACACGGGCGCACTCGATCTCAACATCAACTACACGCTTACGAATAGCGTGTCGGACGGGAGCACGGTGAAGTTCCAGGTATACAACAGTACCACGAACCTCGGAACGGTTACTCCCGGTACTCCTATTACAGAGACGATGG
The DNA here is from genome assembly GCF_036626355.1 of Halolamina sp. Lineage (GTDB taxonomy): Archaea > Halobacteriota > Halobacteria > Halobacteriales > Haloferacaceae > Halolamina. The sequence continues at coordinate 15,053 of NZ_JAZKRY010000052.1, forward strand.
AACCGAACGATACGCTGTACGTCGTCATCGAGGTTGAAGGCGGCACGGCCAGCACTGACGACCTCAGCGGCACCCTGACGATCTCGGTGTAGGGCCGATTGCTGAGCCCGGCGAACTACCCGGTGGGTGACGGACCGACGAAGAACCATGACCGACACGACACAGCGTGAACGATGAAGCGGATTGCACTCCTCGTAGCCGTCGCTGCGGTCCTGTTGCTCGTCGCACCACCGCCATCGCCGGTTCACCTTTCCTACGTCACGTCGGACAGCATGGCCCCGACGCTCGAGACCGGCGACGCCTACCTGGTCGTCGACGCGGGGGCGCCGACCTCCGGCGATATCCTCGTGTTCGACGCCGAAACGCGCGAGGGGTACACGACCCATCGCGTCGCCGAGGTCACGCCCGAGGGCTATCTGACCCAGGGGGACGCGAACCCGACGATCGACCAGGCCACCGGTGAGCCGCCCGTCACCGACGGCCAAATTCTCGGGACCGTGCCCACGGTCGGCGATCGCCCTCTCGCTGTTCCACTCGTCGGCTCACTCGCGGCGACGGTCGGCAGCCGGGAAGCGCTCGTTGTCGTCGCTGGACTCCTTGTGGTCGGCGTCCTCGGTGGTCGCACGGAGAGTCTCCCGGACCGACCAACCGTCCGCGTCCGGTCAGTTTTCGTTCCCATCGCGGTCATGGCCGTTCTCGTCGCGGTGCTTTCGCTGACGATGGCGCCGACGACCAACTCGCTCACGTACACCGCCACCGAGTTCGACTCGCCGGCGCCGGACGCCGTCCCGGTCGGGGAAGCGTCGACGGACGAGCTCACGGTGAAGGTTCACGGGTCGTTTCTGACGTACGCGGTCCTCGACGCCGATGGCGCGACGGTGACCGACGTCGACAGAGGAGACGGTGGTGCACGCCTGACGCTCGAACTTCCGGCCCGGGAGGAACCCGGTTCCTTCGAGGTGGCAGTCACGGCCGTTCCGTATCCGCGGACCCTGCCGGTCGCGACGATCGAGATGCTTCACGCAATCCATCCGATTGCGGCCGGTGCCGGAACACTCGGTGCCGCGTTCCTGCCGCTGGGGCTCCTCTACTGGCTGTTCGTCGACGGTCGGTCACTGCTGCGGGCGCCCCTCAACCGCAAACTTGCCACGTGGGGTGACCGACGATGACCGATGGCTCCCGCCGCGATGACCGACCGCGGCGACGCGGGCGCTCGCCTCCCTCCCGGGGTGGGTCACGACGCTGGCTGTGGGCCCTCCTCGCTGCTGTACTGCTCGTCACCGCCGCGGTGCCTGCGTCGTCGTTCGACACCGCCAGTTTGGACCGCCAGAGTGCGATCGGCGTCGTCACGGATACCGACGCACTGCTCGGGATCGACCAGCAGGCAACGGTCAAAAATAACGGGGGCACGCTCGTCGTCATCACCAACCGATTTGCGGAGGAACGGACGATCAGCGTGGCGCTGACGAGATGCACGGACAACGCGCTGTCGCTCGCGACGACCGGTGCTGACACAGACGGCGTCCTCCTCACGAACGACGGTTCCGCGGTGACGTTCAGCCTCCCAGCCGGTGGGAGCCAGGAAATCGACATCGATGTCAACAACAAGACGTGTGAGCCAATCGTGACCCGGATCACGACGACCGACGGGCTGACGCAGGTGAGTGCCGAACGCGAGTCGAGTCTCAAACAGAACAACGGCAACAACGGCAACAACGGCAACAACGGCAACAACGGCAACAAAGGGGGGAACTGAGATGGCTGACTGGTCGCGGGTACTCCCGGGCGCACTGAAATGCAAGCGGTTTTGTCTCCGTCACGGGTGGACTGCCGTAACGGTACTGGCGGTGTTCGGTGTCGTGATGATTGGCCTCGGCGCGTACACCGGCCTCGCGCCCGGAACCGAGACGGTCACCGAACAGCGAGGGGCACAGACGATCACCGCCGAGAGCAACGTCAGCGCCGTCGTCGGTCCGAAGTCGGCGCTGTGGGCGGAAGGAACGCGGCTGGAGAACCGGCCGGCGTACCTGCTGCGGGACAGCCCCAACGCGACCATCGACGCCAGATTCAGGGTCAGCAACGGGGAGTTCTCCAGCGTCGACCCCACGTTCCGTCTGGAGTACCGTGCGGTGCGGGACGGCGAGACGATCTGGAGCGAATCCAGCCCGGTGAACGCGACGGTCGAGCAGAATGCCGACCGCGTCGCCGCGACGACCACTGTGAACGTCTCTGCCGTCGCGGAGAAGATCCGTGCCCGGGAGGCCGATACCAGGAAAGCCGCATCGGTACGGGCGACAATCGTGCTCGAGGTTCCGTACGAAACCGACCGATACGACGGCACACTCGTTGCCAAGTTCCCGGTTTCGGTCGACGGGACCGCGTACGAGCTCGACCCGGCGAGTGCCAGCGAGACGCGAACGACCCCGGTGCAGATCGAACGGCCGACCGAGCCGAACGTTCCGCTGGTCGTCGTGCTCCTGACGCTCGGGACGCTGGGACTCCTTGGGGGCGGTGCGGCGTACAGAGTGACGCGTGGTCCGTCCTCAGAGGCGGCCCTCCTGGAGCTGGAACGGCGGATCGAACACGCCAGATACGCGGAGTGGATCTCGGTCGGGGAGTTCCCGACGGACCTGAGCCAAGAGTTAGTCCGGCTGGAGAATCTCGACGACCTCGTGAATCTCGCGGTCGATGCGAACGGACGAGTCATCTACGACCGGGAGCGGGACGCCTACGCCGTGATCAGGAGAGATATCGTGTACTACGTCGGCGATCGGGCGGAGGTCGTCTCGGAGTGGCAGTTCGGTAAGGTCCCGACTCAGGTCGAAAATGAGTCGTGAGCTATGTTTGGCCCAGGTCGTCCCATAGCTCCGTGAACCGGTCGGGAAGATTCTCCTGTCTGTAGATTTCGACGTCGAACTTCTCTTCGCCCAGCGAGATCAGGGTGCTGTCGAAGTTACAGTGGTACTCCTTGTAGTGATTTCCGTCCTCCGCGACGACGGTCTTCTCCGTAATCAGGCCGTGGTCCATCAGAATATCCACCCGCCGGTACACCGTCGGGAGAGACATATCACAGGTGTCCGCTAGCCCTTTTGCCGACTGTGGCGTCTCGCTCACGGCGATGAGTACTCGTCTGGCCATCTCGTCACCGATGGTGTCCAGTATCTCCTCGATTGGTTCGTCGCTTGTTTCTCCTCCCTCCATCACTATCCGGGGATTGATTTACACACGGTTATATCTTATCTTGACCGGTTAATCGATAGTTAATATCGTTTATGTAATTTATGATAGGAACAATACACACACACTATCGGCGGTTCGGTGGTGGCTGGCGTTGGAATCATCGACGAGCGTCGAACTGCCGAACCAGTCCGCCGCCGTCCGCGAAGCCGCGTTCGGCGCGTTCGGGCGGCCAGGTGATTATATTGTTCCTAACCACTGATACGGCATGCGCAGATGCACAGTCGGCTGGGGAGGATGGGTTCTGCCAGCAATCGTCGGAACTGAACAGCAACTCCTCTCAACTCCCCACTAATACACTGAGAACCTGAGTGAGAGATAGCCCTCTTTGGGAGACAGAGAACTCAAAACGATGTGGAAATAAACCCATGCGTCCTGTAAGCTCATCTCAATCACTTCCTGCCACGAGATGTTATTGGCCCCGTTGTAATTGTCTTCCTAGTAGAGGGAGTAATTGACGGAATTTTCTCCCTCTCTGTCCCTAATGAGTATGCGACAGTTGGCTGGGGACGTACTTTTCTCCTCTCAGTCATTCTCATCTGCTATTGGGGCACCGTCGATGAACAAGTCGTAGAGGAGTTACGGGAGCAAGTTGCGGAAATCGAAAAAGAGGCGTCGTAAGCACTCGCGTCGAGTAGCAGTGTGATGATCACAGCCATTGAGCAGCCGACTTCTATCAGTTGCTGAGGGTTTCGACAAGGCTGTTCGTTCCACTTGGTGGAACGGGATTCATCACTCTATCGCCCCCTCGAAGGTCTGTTTCGTCGGCCATCATCAATCTCACTCTCTCGCTTCATACGCGGCTACCGTTGGCTTATCACTGCTGACGTGTCTCCCTGAAAGTGAGTCGTTGTACTGCGATGTGGTGAGACCTGAAGCGTAACCCTGCAGTTCGATTGAGAACGTCGAAGAAACGAAACCGGCACTGCTCGGGGATAGTTTCCTTGAGAAACGCGCGTAGCGCGTATGGGTTTGGGCGGACCTGATTTTCTGGTAATCGAGGCGTTCTGAGCGGGGTTCCCAGCCCCTTCACCTGCCGGAGGGCGACAAAAATGGCTGGCGCTCTACCGGCAAGACTCACTTTCGAGACCCAGCCGAACAGGAGCACGGATTGTCCTCAAAGGAGGTTCTTTTGACTGCTGACCAGTACAAAATATATCTGATCCGACACCGCCAGGCTCTATGGCAGAAACCTTTATATTCTTTCTAACACTCCACTGAAACTGATAGAAACGATGGAGGTTCAACGTTCTACCGATAGTGTGACCATCTTCGATCCATCAGCATGAGCATGCCTGACGACGAACAACACATCGACAGCTATCTGTTGCCCTTCAAGCGCAGGACCTCGGGCGGAAAACTCCGCGCTGCAGAACCAGATCGCGACCGATCGATTCACGTTTTGGGCGAAACAGGGTCGGGAAAAACAGAAGCGATCAAACTGATGGCCTATCAGTTCAGTGTGAGCGAGGCCACACCGTTCGTCGTTTTCGATTACAAGGGCGACTATCGAGAGTTCTTCGACGAATGGAACCTCGGCATAGATGTTATTTCTCTATCGTTGGATACGACTGGAGAAAACTGGAACATCTTTAACGAGGTTCATCCGGACGGAAACACAGCCGAGGAGTTCGAGGAAATCGGCCGATTACTGTTCAAGAAATACGAAGAGCAGTCTAACAACCCGTATTTTCCCCAGGCAGCTCGACAGGTGTTCGTCGCGATCCTGAAGATGATCTGGCAGAATATGGACCATCCCGACAATCATGATCTCGTTGCGACGTTCCGAGAAACCACCGAGGCGACAGAAAATACAGATAAACCAACAGAAATCCACCAATTGTTACGGAAGCTTGGGTTCATTTCCGAAGCAGCACACCTCAATCCAGACGCAAAGAAGCAAACGGCCGGGGTCTATGGAAATCTCCAGATGGCGATTGGTGAATTATTCAGGGGGAGCTTCGCTCAGGGCGGCGAGTTTAGTATTCGGGATTATATGACAGATCCAGATGGACGCGTTTTACTCCTGGATTTCCCGCTCGACCGGGGTGAAACGGTCAAACCGATCTATCGGTTCTTCATCGACTGGGCAATCCGCTACGGCTTGCAGCAGCAAGGCACAGCGGCGTATTTTCTCCTCGATGAATTTCAGACCATCCCCGGGTTGGAGAAAATCGAACGCCTCGTGAACGCAGGGCGAGCACGGAAAGCCTATGCCATCTTGGGGCTTCAGAGTGTCGCCCAGTTAGAGGCGAGTTACGGGGAAGCAGACGCACAAAGCATTCTGTCTGGTCTCGCACAGGAAGTCCTCCTCCGACCTGGCGACGAGACGAGTACGAACTATATCCGCTCACGATTGGGACAAGAGTTCGTCAAACAGGATGTTGCAGAGCCCGATAAGATGACGCAGCGCGACGCTGAGGGTGAGATCATTGAAGACCCGACTGTTCAGACGCTCACCCGGGAAGAGTATCCCATTTCCGAAGCGGAACTACAGCAATTTGAACCCGGGGAGGCGATCATTATCGAACAGGATGACTGGCATCACGAAAAACTCCACGTGCTCCAAACCATCTTTGAAGATCCAGTGCTCGATGTTTTGGAAAATGAACTAACCAGGCGACACGAATCCAGATGAAACGCTAAAACCGTGTTTCACTCATGATGCCCGTAGAATTGCTGCAAAGACAATAAATTGGTTCCTCAATTCCGGCTAGCGGGACACGCCTT
>NZ_JAZKRY010000053.1:0-20904 GCF_036626355.1 Halolamina sp.
TTCGCCTCCGACGGTTGCCCGTACCGTCGGAATCCTTTCGCCTCACTTTTCCCCCAGTCCCCGGTAGGTAAGCTATGGCCGACTTAGACCCCGAGACGTTCGAGGAGGAGAAATACCGTGACCACTTCACGCAGCTCCAGCGTGCCTACAAGAACGCGTTCAACACGATGAACGACGAGTACGACTCCAACCTCATCCACGCGCTCGACCAGCAGGTGCTCAACGAGTCCGAGCCCCACTTCGAGGACGGCGAGTTCTCTATCGAACTCCCCGAGAGCCCCGTCGAGCGGGTGACAGGCGTGCTCGCCGACGACGAGAAGCTATCGGCGACGCTGGCGGTCTACACCGACGAGATCGAGACCGAACTCCACCAGCTGTTCGGCGTCGAGCGTCCCGACGACACGGACAACTAAGAACGCGTTGCCGGCGGAACTGAGACGAACCAAAGGCATAAGCAGCCCTGTCACTAACCGTTGGCTATGAGCACGGAGAGTCAGTCCGGCGACGACGACCTGCGCGACCGTATCACGAACTTCCTGCGCCGCAACTTCCCGCAGATTCAGATGCACGGTGGCTCGGCGGCCATCCAGCGTCTCGACCGGGAGGAGGGCGAGGTCGCGATCCAGCTCGGTGGCGCCTGTTCAGGCTGTGGTATCTCCCCGATGACCATTCAGGCGATCAAGTCCCGGATGGTCAAGGAGATCCCCGAGATCGACAAAGTCGAGGCCGACACCGGTATGGCCGCCGGCGGCGACGGCGACCTCGGCGGCACCAGCAGCGACGGCATGAGCCCATCCTTCCCCGGTGGCGACGGTGACGATAGCGAAGAGGACGAAGGTCCGCAGGCCCCGTTCTAACCCGGTTTTCTCGGTTCGTTCCCCGTGTTTTCAGGCTGTGAGCGACTGCTCCCCCGGCTGGTTCTCTCCCCGTTCCTGCCAGTGCGCGCCATCCCCGCGGACTTTTCCCCTCGAGCGCCCTTCATCGACGTATGAGCGATGAGTTCGACAAGGAGGCCGAACGGGAGAAACTCCGGGAGAAGTTCGCCGACGACGAGGAGAAACGCAGCGCCACCCAGCGCATGAGCGAACTGCTGCTGCAGGGCGCGACGATGACCAACAAACACTGCGACAACTGCGGCGACCCGCTGTTTCGCGATAACGGCCAGACGTTCTGTCCGACCTGCGGTGACGCCGAGGCCGAAGCTGCTGAACAGTCCCAGGCTCCAGACGATCAGCCCGCTCCCGAGTCCCAGCCCCAGTCGAACCAGGAGCCACGGCGGGTTCAGGAAGCCGGTGTTGAGCGACAGGCCGACCAAGGGCGGGCCGCCGACGCGGCTGAGACGCCGGCTGCCGCGGAGGCGGAGGCCACAGCAGCCCGCACCGCTGCCCAGCTTCCTGAAGGAGCCGAAGTAATCGGCCGAGCAGACGAGCAGGACGGGAGTCCCCAACAGCCAGTCGAACGGGGAACTCCCCAGCCAACGGAGCGCGGCGCCGCGACGAGTGACCCACGTGCAGAGCTCCGACGCGCGGTGACCGAGACGGCACGGAACGCCACCGGGGCGACGGACCCCCGGACTGCGAAGGCGTGGCTCGAAGCCTCGAAAGAGGCCGCCGAGGCGCTCGCGGCGCTGGAGCGGTAATCCGGCGACGGACCGTTTTCACTCGCCACCACTTCGTCCACTGATATGGACGTCTTCGTGCCCATCGACGCCTCCGATGCATCCCGTCGAGCGCTCGAGTTCGCGATTCAGCTTGCGGACGACTACCACGGAGGCCTCCACGTCGTCCACTTCTCAGACACCGAGACCGAAGCAGCCCAACAGGTGCTCGCGGGCGCCTGCGAGACGCTGGGAGAGTCGCCAGTGGACCCCGAACTCGTACTCACCGACCGGTTCGACGTGCGCGCCGCCGCACAGGTCGGGAAGGAGGCACTACGCCTGGCCAAAGAGCTGGGCGCTGACCATATCGTCCTCGGCCATGGCCAGCTCGGGACCGCCGAAACGGCGATACTCGGCAGCGCTGCCATCACCATTATTCGAGCGAGCGACCTCCCGGTGACTGTAGTTTCCTGAGCGCATATCGAAGTCGTCCCGTCGCGCGACGCAGCGCGCGACAGGTCGCTCGCCGTGACTGGGTTCGCTCGATTGTCGGTTACACGACGACGGCATGGGCTCCGTCGTCGCGCGACGCAGCGCGCGACAGGTCGCTCGCCGTCGTCGGTTCTACTCGTACTCGCTGCCGACGACCTCCCGCAGCCGGTCGGCGGTCACCTCACCCACACCGGACACGTCCATCAGATCCTCCTTCCGGGCGGTCATCACCGCCTCCACCGTCCCGAACTCCTCCAGCAACGAGCGCGCGGTGACCGGGCCGATATCGGCGACACTGCCGACGACGTACTCCTGCTGTTCGGCCAGCGTTTTCCCGGATTTCTCCCCGTGGACCGACACCGTCCGGTCGCTGGTCTCCTGCTCGCGGGTCGCGAGCACCTCCAGCAGGTCGGTAGTGTCGTCCTCATCTTCCGTGCGAAGCACACTCGCGTCGAAATCGATCGCGAGCGAGGAGAGCGCGCCACGAATCGCGTTGGGATGGACGTTGCGCTCGTCGTAGAGGTTCTCGCCCTCGAGAATCACGACGGGCCGGGCGTACGCTCGCGCGAGATCACCTACCTGCTCGAACATCGAGCGGTCGCCGCCGGTCAGCGTGTCGAGGAAGTCCGAGACGGATTTGCGCTCGACTGCGACGCGGTCCGAGAGCACGTAGTCGCCGACAGCCAGCGTCTCCAGTCGGGTCTCGACCCCCTCGCGCCGGGAGAGCTCCTTGGCGATGGGCGAGTCCAGTTCACGCTGGTCGATGACCACTTCGACGTGGTCCTCGTCCGTGTCCGAATCGACGGTGGCGACGATGCCTTCCGACTCGGCAACTGCAGTAGTGTCGTCCTCGGCGTCGGCTGTCTCAGTGTCTGCCCCGGAATCGGTCTCCTCGGCAAAATCAGTCAGTCCTGGGTCGAGCCGTTCGGCGGCGTTCTCATTGGTTTCGCCCGTCGAGCCGCCGTTGAACTCGCCCAGCGAGCGCTGGGAGTCGTCGAGTTCCTCCTCGACTTCCTCGGCGACGCCTTTCAGCTTCCGAAGCTCGTCTTCCATCTCCTGTTGGCGCCGCCGGGAGATCCAGAAGAACGCCTCATCGCGCGTGTCGTTCGCGAGCAGGACGACCACTTTCCCCTTGGTCTGACGTCCGGTTCGGCCTTTCCGCTGGATGGAGCGGATTGCGGTGGGGACCGGCTCGTAGAACATGACGAGGTCGACCTCGGGCACGTCCAGCCCCTCCTCGGCGACCGAGGTGGAGACGAGCACCTCGAACTCCCCGTTCCGGAAGGCGTCGAGGCGCTCCTGCTGTTGCTTCTGGCTCATCCCGTCCGACCCCTCCTTGTCGCCCTGGCCGACGAACTTCCGGGTCTCGAAACTCTGTCCGAGGAACTCCGTCAGCGCCTCGGCGGTGTCCCGGGACTCGGTGAAGACGATGACTCGCTCGCCCTCGCCGATTCCAAGGGTCTGGGCCAGCAGGATGCGGGCTTTCGAGAACTTCGGGTGCAGGTCATCAAACGTTTCGGCTTTCCGCATCGCGCGCCGCACCCGCGGGTCGCTCACCATGCGCTGGCTCGCCTTCGAGGCACCCGAAGAGCGGGCGTCCTCGCGCTGGCGCTCGAAGTAGCGCCGCACGGACTCGACGGACTGGGTTTCGACGAGTTCGACCGCCCGCCGGAGCTTCATCACCTCGGCGTGGGTGCTCATCCCCTGGTACCCCTCACTCTGGTCGTTGTTGATCAGTTTCTGGAGCTCCGCGCGCATCCCGTTGAGCTTCTTCTGGGAGAGGTCTGGCTGTGTGGTGTTGGTGACGCCCAGCTCCTTCAGGTCCTCGAGTCGATCGGAGATGAGTTCGTTGATGAGGTCGCGGATCTCCAGGATCTCCGCAGGGAGGTCGACCCGCTCCCACTGTACGTCGGTGTCGTGGGTGAACTCGGCGACGTCGGCGTCCTCCTCGGTCATCACTTCGACCTCCTGCAGACCGAGATTCTCACAGACCTCGAGTATCGCCTCCTCGTCGCCGCCGGGGGAGGCGGACATCCCCGTCACCAGCGGGTCCGCGGCGTCGGCGTGGTAGCGCTCGGCGATGTAAACGTAAGCGTACTCGCCGGTCGCGCGGTGGCACTCGTCGAAGGTCAGATGCGTCACGTCCCGGAGCGAGATGCGGTTGCCGACGAGATCGTTCTCGACGACCTGCGGCGTCGCGATGACGATCTGTGCGTCCTCCCAGAGCGCTGCGCGGTCCTCGGGCCGGACCTCGCCGGTGAAGACGACGATATCCTCATCGGGGATCTGGAGCGCTTCGCGGTAGAAATCTGCGTGCTGCTGGACCAGCGGCTTCGTCGGCGCCAGCATCAGCGCCTTCCCGCCGACGCTCTGGAGACGCTCGGCAGTGACGAGCAGCGAGACGGTGGTCTTCCCGAGCCCGGTCGGCAGACAGACCAGCGTGTCCGCCTTCTGGGCGGTGCCGGCGAGCTGGAGCTGGTAAAGCCGACGCTCCAGAAAGCCGGAGGTCAGAAGCGGGTGGTCGATGCGGGCGACGTCGTCGGTGGCCGCCATTTGCTACGACTGGGGCGCGCTCGCCGATAAGGGTTCGCAGAGCGTGGTGAAACTGAAACTCGACCGCTCTCGGCTCAGACGACCTGCTCGCCGTCGTCGTTGTAGACGGCGATGGCGTCGACGGGGCAGGCTCGCGCGGCGAACTTCGCGTCGAACTCGGCGTCCTCCGGGATTTCGCGGACGAACAGGTCTTCTTCCTCCTCCTCGCCGTCGACGAGGACGGCCTTGCCGGCGTGTTCGTCCTTCTCGAACCCGTCCCACTCGGCGACGCACTGGAACATCCCGATGCAGGTGTCCCGGTCGTATTCGATGTACATGTGCGATTGTTGGACCGGTCAGATGGTAAGTGGTTTCGGTCGGGATTGGGTACGAGCGCTTCAGGAGCTGACCCAGAACACCCGAGTCGCTACATTCATTCCTCCGACGGCAAACCTCCATGTAGAGTGGAACCCGCCCGCATTCCCGACTCGTTCCCCGCCCCCTCCTTCCGCGGTGCCCAGGAACAGGCGCTCGCGGACATTCGCGAGGCGTTCGCCGACGGGAACGACGTGGTGCTCGTGCGCGCGCCAACCGGGAGCGGCAAATCTCTCCTCGCCCGGTCAATCATGGGCGCCGCGCGAACCGTCGAGGAAGCAGCGCCCGCCCAACCAACCGGCGCCTACTACACCACGCCACAGGTGAGCCAGCTGGACGACGTCGAGAGTGATCATTTGCTTGACGATTTCCGGGTCATCCGGGGGAAGAACAACTACAACTGCATCCTCCCAGGCGAGCACGACACGCCGGTCGATCAGGCGCCCTGTGTGCGCCAGCGCGGCTTCGACTGCACCGTCCGGCACCGCTGTCCGTATTTCTCGGACCGGGCCATCGCGAGCAATCGCCCCATCGCCGCCATGACGCTCGCGTACTTCATGCAGACCGCCGGCAGCGACGTGTTCCGCATGCGCGACGTCGTCGTCATCGACGAGGCACACGGACTCGCAGAGTGGGCCGAGATGTACGCCACGGTCGACCTCAGCCCCGGTCGCGTCCCGGTCTGGGACGACATCGATGTCCCGGACGTCTACGAGGCAGGCGACCCTGTCGAGGGTGCCGTCCGATTCGCCGAACAGCTGCTGGAGCGCTGTGCAGCCGGGAAGGACGAACTGCTCACCAAAGCCGAACTCACACAGGAGGAGGCCGCCCGCCGTGACCGGCTCCAGGAGCTCATCAGCGAGCTCAGCTACTTCACGGAGGAGTACCGCGAGCCGAACTCCCCGACGACGTGGGTCGTCGACCAACCCGACGGCGCCGGCGGCGCCATCAGCATCAAGCCGATGGATCCGGCGAAATATCTCCAGCACACCGTCTGGGACCGCGGCTCGAAGTTCGCGCTGCTGTCGGCGACCATGCTCAACAAGGCGGCGTTCTGCCGGGGCGTCGGCCTCAGCCCCGAGAACGTCGCGATGGTCGAGGTCGAACACACGTTCCCCGTCGAGAACCGGCCGCTCTACGATGTGACACAGGGGAAGATGACCTACGAGCACCGTGACGAGACGCTGCCGACGGTCGGGGACGTGCTCGTGCGTCTGATGGCAGAACATGCCGACGAGAAGGGGCTGATCCACTGCCACTCCTACGGGATTCAGGAGACGCTGGCAGAGCTCCTCGCGAACCGCGGCGTCGGCCCGCGGATACGCGTGCACGACCGGGAGAACCGCGACGAGCAGCTCGAAGCGTGGAAAGCCAGCGACGAGCCGGAACTGTTCCTCTCGGTGAAGATGGAAGAGGCGCTGAACCTGGAGGGCGAGCGCTGTCGCTGGCAGGTGCTCTGTAAGGCGCCGTATCTCAACACGAAGGACTCCCGGGTCGAGCAGCGACTGGAGGATGGCCAGTGGGCGTGGTACTACCGCGCCGCACTCAGAACCGTCATTCAAGGCTGCGGCCGAGTGGTACGCTCCCCGGACGACTACGGTGCCACCTATCTCGCTGACGACTCGCTGCTCGACCTGTTCGACCGCGCACGAACGGATATGCCGGGCTGGTTCGAGGACCAGGTGGACCGGATTTCGGCCCCGTCGCTGCCGGCGGCCGACCCCGAGGCGGCGCTCGCAGGCATCGACGCCGACCCCGACGCTTACGCGGGCCGGCGCTCACAGCCGACCCGAAGCGAGCGCCCCAACGGGTCGTCGAAGGGGTCGGACGGCTCGCGTGCGGGTGGCTCCAGCGGCGGGACGCCGTCGAACCGGACGGAGGCAGACGAAGAGAAGCGGAAGAACCACCCGTTGTCAGACGTGTGGGGCGACGGCTAACAGTCGCCCCACGCTGACGTGTCCGGGCGACGGCTAACAGTCGCCCCACGCTGACGTGTCCGGGCGACGGCTAACAGTCGCCCCACGCTGACGTGTCCGGGCGACGGCCGAAAACGAATGTGCCGCCTACAGCGCCAGCGCGTACGCGAACGAGGAACCGATCATCAGGACGACGAGGGTGATGGCGAGCAGCTGTTTCCAGTCCATACCCGAGAGACAGGTCGTAGCGTCTTCAGTTTCACGCCGTCAGCTCTCGGTCGCCGTCTCCGACGGCTCCGGGTCGTACGCAGCATCTTCCTCGACAACGACCTGCTCAGGCATCTCCTCCCGGAACTGGAACGTCGCGCGGTACTTGTCCGTCCCCATGTCGGCCGTACAGCCGCCCATCGGATTGTCCACTTTGTCCCCGACGCCGACGACGACGCGGAGCGTGCTGTCGGCCACCTCCACGGTTTCGAGCACGGCCCGGTCGCAGGAACTCGAGCCGACGTACATGTTGCCGTAGATGGTAACCCGGAGATCGTCCGGGGACCGCTCGACGATCGGGTCCCCGCCCGGGTCCGGCGTCTTCGGTTCCCAGTCGCAGTCAGTGTCACAGATCTCGAACGAGCGCTGGGCGATGGGGCCAGTGAGTCCAGTACAGCCGGCGACCGAGCAGGCGGTGGCGGCCGCAAGCGTCGCGAGGAGGGAGCGACGTCGCATAGGGTGACCAGCATCCGCTCAGCGAAGTAGCCTCCGAAGGCACAAAGAGCGTTTGTACCGTGTCCCGACCAGCGGTTTCGCCTGCGCTTACTCCTCGGGGACCATATGTAGCCCCGACCGGGACTTCAGCACGGGCACGGTCTCCATCCCGGGCTCGAAGAACTCCGGCCGGGCGATGCTCTCGGTCTCGTACGTCTCGGGGTCGAGCACCTGCACAGCGTGTTCGTCCTCGACGGCGACAACAGTGGTCTCCTGTGCGCCGTCGCGGTTGCCGAGGCGTTTCGCATCAGGCGCGTCCTCGTCCTCGAAGCGGGCCTCGAAGCGCTCGCCAGATGTCAGCCGCGTTCCTTTCAGGTTCCCCGTGACGGAGGTGACGAGCACCGGGCCGTCGCCGTCAGCGGGGTCGATAATCTCGTCGGGTCGGTAGCGTGGGAGCCGGACCGAGAACGTGACGCGGTACACTTCATTGCCGTCACTGTCCTCGGTGACGAGGGTCGCGTACTCCTCGAAATCACCACCCAGTTTCCGAGTTACCCGGCGGGAAAGCTCCCGGCCCAGTTTGTTGGTCGAGAGTTTGATGTTCGTCCCGTCTTTGGTCTCGTCGACCTCGGTGATGAACGACTCTCGGTCGCCTTTCCCCTCGCGCTCGTCGACCAGTTCGTGGGCGATTTCCACCGCGCGCTCCTGCTCGGCCGTCGTCGGTTCGCGCTCCTCGGCGCGGATCTGCACCTCGGCAGCGTAGGCGCCGCCGGCGATACGCCCACAGCGTTTGCAGGTCCCACGGGAGACTTTCACCGGAACGACCACCTGCTCGTCGACGAGCGTCTCCCGGACGACTCCCGAGAACGTACAGTGCATACGGATGGTGTTCTGGTCGACCTGCTCCGGATCGACGCCCCACTGTACCTGCTCGGCCTCCATGTGGATACCCAGCGCCTCACTCACCTCGTCGACAGCGACGTCGGTGTAGTCCTTCGCGCCGACGTCGACCCATCGGTTACCGCGGTGGACCGCGCCGCAGCGGGAACAGACGAGCACCTCGATTCGGTCGGGCGCGTCGACCATCTCGAACTGCTCGAAGTAGCAGGCGTCACAGAGCGCGGCGTCGCGGTCCCGCGGCTCACCGGGGAGCGGTTCGGGCCGCTCGGGCACGTCGTCGCCACACTGAGGGCAGAAGTTGCCCGACTTACTCATTACCGGACCTGGGCGGTTCTGACTGATAAGGGCCGCGCATACGGGTCGGGTTTTCGACGGTTCGAACGCTCAGTCCCGGGTCAGCTCCGGTCGCGGCACGTCCTCGGTGACGGCCTCGCGCCAGGAGTGCTCGGGCGTCCAGCCGAGGAGGTCCTCGGCTTTCTGAACACTGTAGGCCGAGCCGTCGCCGTCGACACCGGGTCCAGCTTCGGGGACAGTGCCGTACACGGTTTCGAGCAGCGCTTCGAGGGGGTCGCCGAGCGCGTTATCGGCGGCGACGCAGTTGAACGCCTCGTGGCCGCCGCCGGGGGCGAACGTCGTCGTCAGCGCGGCGGACACCTGTTCAGCAACGTCCCTGGTGTCGACGTAGGACCAGTAGTTGCCGGCACCGGCACCGAGATTCTCGGTGTAGTCGGGGTCCCGGCACGGGTAGCCCCCGGGCTCCTGAATCCAGGACGGGCGAAGCGAGGCAACCTGCACGTCGTGGCGGCGGGCCACGCCGGCGGCGACCGCCTCGGCGGCGACTTTCGAGAGCCCGTAGCCGTCCTCCGGGCGGCGCGGGTGGGCCTCCGTAATCGGGAGTTCGTCGGGCAGCGGCGTCTCCTCAGCGAAGAAGAAGCCGTAGGCGCCGTCGCTGGATGCCTGGACGATTCTGGCCCCCACCTCGCCCGCAGCCGTGAGCACGTTGTACGCCGCGAGCGTGTTGTTCTCGAACACCTCCCCTTCGGGGTGGCGCCCCAGTGCAGGGATGGCGCCCCAGTGGACCACTGCATCGGGAGCAACGCTCGTGACGAGTTCACGGACAGCACCGCGATCGGTTAGGTCCGCAGCCCGGAAGTCGACGTTCCCGACCGGAGCTGCACCGAACCCCGGGTGGTCGTGGTCGACGACGACGACCTCGAACTGTCTTCGGAGGCTGTCGACGACCCAGCGGCCGGAACTTCCCCGGCCGCCAGTGACGATGACGGTATCCATGGCGGTAGTCAGAATGCCGGAGACAAGTCGGTGTGGGTTCCGGAGCAGCCGCCGTCCGCTACAGAGCAGACGTTGGTTCGGGGTCCGTTGCAGCGAGCAGAAACCAGCGTCGCCGCTACTCTCGCGGCGGCGCCACGGTGTTCCGCAGCGTCCCGATGCCCTCGTAGGTAATCTCGACTTCGTCGCCCGGTTCGATGGTTCCGGGGTTCCCGGGGCTCCCGAACGCGATGACGTCGCCCGGCTGGAAGGTGAACCGCTCCGAGAGGAACGAGAGCAGTTCGTATGGGCCCCAGAGCATCAGCTCCGTGTTCGCTGCCTGCCGGCGCTCGCCGTTGATATCGGTGTGCATCTCCAGGCTCCGCGGGTCGACGTCGGTTTCGATCCACGGGCCGAGGGGGCCGGAGCCGTCGAACGCCTTCCGGGAGGTGAGCCCCGGCTGGTCGAGCGCGTCGACGTCGTTCATCATGGTGAAGCCGCGAACGACGTCCGCCGCGGCCTCGGGTGAGACGTCGTGGCACCGCTCGCCGATGACCGCCGCGAGTTCGCCCGCGTACGTTACCTCCTCGGAGAACGTCGGATATGGAATCGGCGCCTCGTGAGGGACGATTGATGCGGGCGGCTTGATGAAGAACGTCGGCTGGTCGGAGCGCTCGTACCCCTTCTGTTCGAGCGTTTCGGCGAAGTTGCGGCCGATACAGTAGAGCGCCGAGGGCTCACACGGCGCGACGAGGTCGCCGTCCTCGCCGACCGTGTACGTCTCACCATCGCTCGTGACGATGCCGTCCTCGTATTCGCCGGCGACGACGCCGTGGTCTGTCCGGATACGTGCAAGTCGCATACCCGGGTGTCTCTTGTCGTGAACATAGGGGTTCGGTTTGGACGCCGGTCTCGGCTAGCGAGGAGCGGTACGGTCGGGGGAACGCAGCCGGAAGAACCAGTTACGCGACCGTCTCGGTGAGTCGCTGCCAGACGATATCCCGCCCGACGAGCACGACACCGGCGTAGATGCCGACAACCCCCATGAACAGGAGCCAGACGCCGATACCGACCTCTCCGGTGCTGAATCGGCCCACAGCGGAGAGCTCCGAGAGCAGTCCGCCGACGGTTAGCAGGGAGGAGAGCAGTGCGTAGAGCAGGATAGTTCCGAGTTCGACGGCTGGTTCGACGAGTTCCGCTTTCATACGCCAGCAAGCGGGTTCAGTGATAAATGGGTTTCGGATGTTTCAAAAGATTGGTGATTGTGGGCGGGAAACGGAGACGCACAATTGGTCAGTACGGCGATATCGATTATCCAACGTACACCAAGCGGGGCGTACGACTCGGACAGACACTTCTCGTCGCCGGCGAACTGGGCGGCTACGCGAGCCAGTCGGTCTCGCTGCCGGCGTGGGATGAGGCGCCCTTTTTCGACCTCGCGGTCATCGGGCTCCTCGTGTTCGTTCGCAGGGCGCTGCTTTTCGGGCTGGTCCTGCCGCTGACAGAGTAGCACGAACCACCAGGCACTCCCGGTGGAGTCGGTCGCACTCACGAGCAATGACGAGACGGGAAAACGGGCAGACGGCAAACGGAACGGGTCATTCGGGAAAGGTGAGCGTGTACTCCTGGACGGCGCCACAGCTCGAGCACTCACGGCTGTAACGGGCGCTCGCTCCGTTCGTCTTCCCGACCCAACTATCGCTCTCCTCCTCGTAGCCACACGCCGGACAGACGCGTTCGGTGGCGTTGTAGTGATTCTCGAGTCGCTCGAACGCGGACCGGCTTTGATGCTGTGACATACGGTAACATGGAACGCAACCGGCAAAACTACCGGGGATACTTTTCGAGAGTCTGATAGTTTACGACAATCTCAGCCGCTGGCAACCCGTCGCTGCCGGGGAAGACCCCCCATTCACGATGGAGGAGCGCCGGGAGGACTTTTCACCTCGGGGGTTGTCGGTCGGGGTATGACAGACCTCGTCAGTTTCGGAGAGGCGACGCTCCGCCTCCGCGCACGCCGCGGAGTCCAGATAACGCGGGCCGATATGTTCGACGCGGGGACCGGCGGACCCGAGGCCAACGCCGCCGTCGCAGCATCCGGGCTGGGTAGCGATGCCGTCTGGCTCTCGCGGCTCCCGGACTCACCACTCGGTCGGCGGGTCGTCGCCGACATGCGGAGCCAGGGCGTCCGCACAGGTGTCTCGTGGGCGGGCAGCGACGACCGACTCGCCACGGCGTTCGTTGACCCCGGGGCTGAGCCGCGCGGGCGCACCGTCGTCCACGACGACCAGGGCTCTGCATTCACCCAGGTTCACGCCGGGAACCTGCCCCTGGGGATCGTCCGTGACGCCGACTACTTCCACGTTACCGGCATCACCGCCGCGCGCTCCAAGCGGGCGGCTTCGGCGGTCGCCTCGCTACTCGAGACCGCACGCCAGGCCGATACGACGACGACGTTCGATCTGCGCTACCGGGAGCGCAGCTGGTCCCGCGAGGAGGCCCGAACGGCCTGCGAGGCGTTGTTCCCACAGGTCGACGTGCTGTTCGCGATGCTCTCGGAGGCCGGTGCCGTGTTCGGCGAGGAGGGCGACCCCATCGAAATCGCTCACGCGATTCGGACCAGCTACGGGTTCGAAACGGTCGTGCTGACACGCGACAACGGGAGCGCTGTGGCGGTGCACGACGACGAGGTGCACGAGGCCACCGCAATCGAGGGCGAGACGGTCGACGCCGCGGGAAGCGAGGACGCGTTCGTCGGTGGCTTCCTCGCGAGACGAATCGATGGTCACGGCATCGCCGACTCGCTCGCGTGGGCGACCGCCGCCTGCGCGCTCGCGAAGACGCTCGACGGCGACGCCGTCGACGTCCCAGGGGAGCGAGTCGAGCAGCTAGCTGCTGGGCAGGGAGCGAACCGCTAAGGTCCAGAAAACTACGGCGTGTCGTTGGCTGAACTGATTCCGTCCGAGTCGGAGAGGGGGAACTCCTTTTGGGTAGTCGACCGTGTACCACGCTATGCACATCGTCATTATCGGCGCGTATGGGAGCGCCGGCGTCGCCGTCGCTGACAGGCTCGTCGGCCACATCGGCGAAGAGATCGACCGCCTCACGCTCGTCGACGATGGCACTCCAGGCGGCGGGCTCTGTATTCTCCGGGGCTGTATGCCATCCAAAGAGGTCATCTCAGCCGCCGCGCACCGCTATCAAGCCCGGTCGGACGACCGGCTCGACGGCCGCGCCCACGACCTGGACCTGGACGCCGTCATCTCGAAGAAGGACCAGCACACGGGGAACTTCGCGCGCCATCGCCGCTCGCACGTCGAGGAGCTCGCCGAAACCGAGGGCGTCGAGTTCGTCCAGGGAACCGCCCGCTTCGCCGACGACGACGTCGTCGAACTCTACGAAGGGGAGACGCTCGAAGCCGACAGCCACGGGCAGTTCGAGGGTGATGCCGAGCCCAGCCGGACCATCACGGCCGATTACACGGCCGTCTGTACGGGGAGCGTCGTGAACGTCCCCGAGATCGAAGGTATCGACGAGGTGCCCTACCGCGATTCAGCTGAGCTGCTCGACACCACCCAGCTTCCCGACTCGGGTATCGTGATGGGCTTTGGCTACGTCGGGATGGAGATGGCGCCGTATCTCGCGGAGGCCGGCGTCGACCTCACCGTTATCGAGCACGACGAGCGTCCGCTCGACCAGGCTCACCCCGACTTCGGCGATGTGGCGATGGAGATCTACCGCGAGGAGTTCGACATCACCATCCTCACCTGCACACGGGAGCGGAAACTCGAAGCGACCGCCCGCGGCGGCGTCCGGCTCATCTGTGAGTCACAGGCCGGCTCAGAGCGTGTCGTCGAGGCCGAGGAGCTGTTCCTGTTCACCGGCCGACGGCCCAACGTTCAGGGACTGGGCCTGGAGAACACGAGCGTCACCGCCGACGGCGACTACGTTCGGGACACGATGCAGGCGAACGCCGCCGAGAACCTCTTTTTCGCCGGCGACGTCAACGGGAAGGAGCCGCTGCTCCACATCGCCAAGGAGCAGGGCGAGCTCGCCGGCCAGAACATCCTCGCCCACGCCGGTGGCCGGCCGGTCGAAACGTTCGGATTCACCCCGCACCAGGTGATGTTCGCCGGAGCGGGCGTCTACCCCTACGCGCGGGTCGGACACACCGCCGAAACGGCGCGGCGCGAACCCGACACGGACCCCATCGTCGTCCGCCGGCGCGCCGAAGACGACGGCGTGTTCAAAGTGAAAGAGGTCGGTCGCGGCCTCGCTGAGCTCGTCGTGGACCGCGACGGCACGGTCATCGGCTATCAGGGGCTCCACTACCACGCTGACGTGATGGCCAAAACGCTCCAGCTCGCCGTGGAGATGGGGCTCGACGTCCGGGAGATCCCCGACCGCGCGTTCCACCCGACGACGCCGGAGATCCTCGACGGGCTCGTGCGCGAGGCGAAAGCAGAGCTTCCGGGGTAACCCAGCCGAGTCGCCCGCTTGCCGGCCACACCCGTTCTACTCCAGCCACGCTCGGATCGCTTCGGCCGTCGCCGTCTCACCGGTGGAGACGTACCGGCTCGCACAGGCGTTCCCGCAGGCGAGCGCGACCTCCCAGGGCCAGCCCGACCCCAGTGCGACTGCCAGCCCGCCGCCGAAACGGTCGCCGCCACCTGTCTGCCGTTGGTCATCGACGATTGGGTTCTCGACGGCGACGAGGCCATCGTCGGTGGCGGCCAGCGCCTCCCGCTCGCCGTGTTTCACCGCTGCAGTGACCGCCAGCGTCTCACGAAGCGCGGTCGCCCGGTCGCGATCGGTTACGGGCGACGCCGGCGGCTCCGGCAGTGCCGCCGCGAGTGAGTGGAGCTCCGCCCGATTGACCGAGATGACGACGTCGAACGTCTCCTGGAGCGCGCTGACGGCTGCTCGGAGCGCACGGTGGCTCTCCAGGTCACTTCCGATCACGTCACCGGGGTCGAAGACGAACGGGCGCCGTGGAAGCTCCTGCTTGGCCAGCGCGTGGAACGCGTCGGCCATGTTCGGCACGGAAACCCAGTTCGAGCAGACGATGGCGTCGACGCCGAACACCTCCGGAAGCGGAGCCGCGTGTCGGAGCGTGTCGAGCGTCCAGTCGGCGATATCCGGCGAGTGTTCGACCAGCAGCAGGTCGTTGTCGGTGAAATCGAGCACGTTGACGATAGCCGGCTCTCCCATCGAAACGGTGTCGAACGGGAGGTCGTCGAAGACCTCGTCGTCGAGATGCCCGTAGCAGGTGACCTCGGCGCCGAGTTCGTGGGCCTGGTCAGCAACGTTAACCGCCTGGCCGCCAGGTTCGATCCAGTTCGGGGTGAGCCCGAACGCTTTCCGGCCGCCGACTCTCGCTTCGCGGGCGAACGTGGTGCGGCGTTCGATCGGGTCGAGCGCACCTGCCGAGAGCCGGCAGTACCGGTCGATACTCCCGTCGGGAAACGTGCTCACCGTCGGGTCGGGGCCTCCTGCGAGCCGCTCGGCCAGACGCTGATAGGGCATATGTGAGAGTTCACCGGCGCCACCAAAGAGGCGCCGCTCCCGGTCAGCGATGCTCGTGCAGAAGAGACCGTGAGAACCAGAAAGGAGATTACCGAACGAGCAGCTCCTTGCCTTCCTCGACGACGATGCGGCACGGCGGCGACATCTTGTTGTAGGCGCGGCGGAACGCCTCCTTGACCGCGTCGGCCTGCTCGGGTTCGCAGTAGGCCGTGAAGATGTTCTCGCCCTCGTTTACGCGGGCGGCGGTGCCGATGGGCTTCCCGAACGCCTGGCGCATCCCGTCGGAGACACGGTCGGCGCCGGCGCCGGTCGCCTGCTTGTTCTCGCGGAGCACCTGGTGGGGGAACTTCCGGAGGACCATCTTGTAGTTGCCCTCGCCGAGCTCTTTCAGCAGGTGGCGGTTCGCCGAGAGCCGCGCGGACTCGAGCGAGCCGTGGCGGATCTGGAGCGTTTCCTCGGGCCGGAGGGAGATCTTGACCGAGTAATCATCGGGGTCGGCCTGCAGGTCGCCCATGTTGTGCTGGGCGACCTTCGAGTCGGGGATACCGGTGATATACTCTTTGCGGGTGAACGACGGCTTGTTGATCTCCCGGTACATGGAGGCGGGCTTGTCAGACATGGCTACTTGGCTTTGTTGAGGCCCAGCCAGTGATTAAAGCCTTCGATGCGTCCCCACTTCCGGCTCACTCCCCGCCGGCGGCGCCAGCGCGACGAACGAGAGCCCACGCTCCGCGAGCAGCTCCTGTCCCCGCTCGGTGAGTGATGGCGCGACGAGCACCCCCCGGACATCGACGCCGTCCGGGACCTCCCGCTCCACCGCGTCGACGTAGCGAGCGAGCTGGCCCGCAGCGTCCGGGCCGACGCGTCGCCGCTTGAGTTCGGCGATAACCGGGCGGCCCTCGGAGTCGTGGCCGAACACGTCGACAGGGCCGGCAGCAGTCTCGCGCTCCGTCGCCGCCGGTTCGAACCCCGGTTCGACCAGTTCGGGCTCCTCGAGCACCCGCTGGCGGAGATCCTCCTCGCTCCCGTGGACGTCGACGGCGCGCCCGCCTGTCACCGGCAGTGCAGAGACCTGCTGGATCTCCTCGAACCGGACGTCGAGACGCTCCTCCGGGCTCTCGCGCTCGCTTCGCAGCCGCAGGCGGCCGTCCCGGATGGCCGCACGATGCTCTGAGCCGGGTGGCTGCCAGTTCACCGGCGTGCGCTTCTCGTCGGTGTGGACCAGCGCGGTGCCGTCGGGTTTGAGCACGAGCAGCCGGTCGCCCGGACCGAGTGAGGACGCGGCGCGACCGTCGTACTCGACCGTACAGCGGCCGAACACAGTAACCATCTCCCCACGGTCGAACGCCCTCGAAAGCGCATGGAGCGCGTCGCGGTGGGCCGGCCGGTGGAGGGTGGTAACGCTCACACGCTCTGTTGGTGCCGAGCGAACAAATGACCAGTGGTCGACCGGATTCGCCGCGTACTCCGCGACTCGCCGGGGAAAGCCGTAGCACATACAGTCCCCCCGGGGGATAGAGAGGGTATGGTCGACCCAATATTCACCTACATCGGCGGTATCGCGTTCCTCGTCCTCATAATCGGCTCGATGCTGTATCTCACCTTCTCCGGCATAGATGTCGAGGAAGGCGACGAGCATCCCGGTGAGAGTATCGTCGGTGGTGTCAGGAGAGCGGCCGAAGAACCCGGTGAGCCCGACCGGGAGGGCTCAGCAGCGCTCGCCGAGGAGAAGCCGGAGGAGACAGGCGTTGCGGAGTCGGGCGAGCCAGCGGACGACGAAACAGCCGACACGAACGCCTGAACCGCCCCAGCAGTTCGGGGGAGGCTACTCTTCGGTGAACTTGTCGACGAGTTCGCGTCGTTCGTCGGTCGCGAACTGCTCCCACCAGAGCTTCGCCTCCCGTTCGCGGGCCGCCTCCGGCTCCGCGGCCTCCGCAGCGGCGTTGATGGCCCGCTTCGAGTTCTTCACCGCCTCCCGCCCGGTGTTCTGCATCGCATCAACCAGCTCCGCGACGTGGTCATCCAACGCCTCGGGCTCGACCACGTCGTTCACCAGCCCGACGCGGTGGGCCTCCTCGGCGTCGACGTAGCCGGCGGTGAACACCAGTTCCTTCGCTGTGGCCTCGCCGACCAGTTCGACCGCGCGTCGGGTCGCCCCGCCGGTCGGAATCTGGCCGATGTTTGCCGTCGGGACGCCGAACTGGGAGCCTTCGGAAGCGATCCGCAGGTCACAGTACATCGCGAAGATGAGCCCACCGCCGACGCAGAAGCCGTCGATCTTGGCGATAACTGGCGCGTGGCACTCGAACGGCTCCCGGTAGATGTCGTAGAACCGCTCCTGGCGCTCCTTCTGCATCGGGTCGTGCTCCTCGCTCGGTCCCGCATACTGCTCGATATCCGCGCCGGCGGAGAACGCCTCCTCGCCCGCGCCCTCGACGACGACGGCGTCGACCGAGCGGTCGAACTGGAGCTCGGCGAACGCCCGCTGGAGGTCGAGCATCGCGCCGGTGTTGAGCGCGTTGTGTTTCTGCGGGCGCTCGATGGTGATGGTGACGATGCCGTCCGTTTCGTCGAGACTGATGTGGCGGTATGGGCCGTATTCGGTCATAGTCGGTTCTTGGCGGGGTGGTCCAAAGACGTATCGGGCCACCGCGAGGGCGCACTCACCTCGGATGTGCCGTTACTCCGCGTCGTCGGGTAGCGGGCGCGTATACCACCACGCCCAGAGGACGAAGACGACCTGGAACGGGAGTCGCCCCCACCGCACGACGTCGGAGGGGTCGCCGAGCCAGTCTGGGCCGCCCTGAATCACCACGTCGCTGGTCGCCATGTAGATGTTCGCCGGGAAGATTGCCAGGAGTAGCGCGACGAGTCCCCACGCGGCAATTCTGCGGGTGCGGGGCAGAAGCACGCCGACGCCGAGGGCGACCTCCGCGACTCCCGAGAGGTAGACGAGCGCGAGCGGTTGGGGGAGGAACGGCGGGATAATTTGGGCGTACGCGTGCGGGTAGACGAAATGGAGCAGGCCCGCACCGACGTAGATCGGACCCATCAGATAGAGCAGCGGCTGCTTGAGCCGGGCGAGGGGAGAGTGAGGGGTACGCATCTGAATGAACAGTGGGGACAGTGCCCGAAGAGCGTTGGCCATCACTCCAGAGTCACGTAGACAAGGAGGCGATGCCGATTGCAGTCTCTGAAGAGCGAGTCGACCCTGACTACTCATAGCTGTGTAGCGGTGATCGCCTGCCTGTCACTCATCGGGAGATACTGAGAGCGCATGGCGTCTCCCGAGATTCGCCGTTTTACGGTGTTGCTTATCCGTTTAGAGCCGGATTTACGAGTAATGGGAAACAGCGTATCGACTGGTCGTAAACCAAAGGACGAATCAGGCGACGGAAGCCGTGATGCTGCCCTCGACGATCGCAACCGTGCCGATGGGCCGAAGGCCACAAACACGCCAGCACTCGTCGTCGATGAAACCTCGAAGCGATTTGGCAGCGGTGACGATGCGGTTCTCGCAGTTGACGACGTGAGCTTCACGGTCGATCGCGGTTCCGTCGTCGGTCTCCTCGGCCCGAACGGTGCCGGCAAAACCACACTCATCAAAAGTATCCTCGGAATCGTCCTTCCGGATACGGGATCGGTTGAGGTGTTCGGTGCTGACGTGGATGACGGTCGACAAGCGGTATACGGAGACGTCGACGCGATGCTCGAAGGCGCGCGAAACGACTACTGGCGACTCACCGTCCGTGAGAATCTCCGATATTTCGCAACGATCAGCGGGGTCGACCCGGATTCAGTATCAGCACGACACGACCGGTTGTTGGATCGCCTCGGTCTCACCGAGAAAGCCGACACAGCCGTCAGGGACCTCTCACGTGGGATGAAACAGAAAGTCTCGCTAGCGAGCGTGCTCGCCGGCGGTGCCGAACTCGTCTTCCTCGACGAGCCAACCCTTGGCCTCGACGTGGAGAGTTCCCGGACGCTCCGGAGCGAACTTCGCCGCCTTGCCAGCGAGGACGGACTCACCATCGTCATCAGCAGCCACGACATGAGCGTCATCGAAGACGTCTGTGACCGAGTCATCGTTATGTCCAGTGGACAGATCGTTGCCGACGATACGGTTGATGCACTGCTACAGCGGGCCGGTCGAAACACCGTCCAGGTCACCAGTCCGGAGTTTGACGACGAAGCCATCACAGCACTTCGGACACAGTTCGACATGCACAACGTGGAGTGGGACGGTGACCGTGCCCGCATCGAGGTCGCGGCAGCCGGCGACGAGCTGTACACACTGATGGACTCTCTTCGTGAGGCAGGGATCACAGTCGATCACGTCCAAACCGTCGAACCTGACCTGGAAGACGTATTTGTCACTCTGACTGGCGACGCAGGCGGGCTAGTCGGCTCAGCCGGTGAGCGGAGGTGGTCGTCGTGACAAGCGTTGACTCCCGAAACCCCGCATCGACGTCGTCCGATGAGTCAGAACCATCGAAGACGATCGACGAGCACGACACCCCGCGACCGGCGACATACTATCATCTCGCACGAGCAGTTCTGTATCGTGAGTTCCTGATCTTCGTTCGATAT
The DNA here is from genome assembly GCF_036626355.1 of Halolamina sp. Classification (GTDB taxonomy): domain Archaea; phylum Halobacteriota; class Halobacteria; order Halobacteriales; family Haloferacaceae; genus Halolamina. The sequence continues at coordinate 19,897 of NZ_JAZKRY010000053.1, forward strand.
CCTGCCAATGCCGTCGGTGGAATCGTCGTCGCGCTGTTTTTCTTCGGCGTCCTCTTTTACGGCGGACGGATGGTGGCCGGTCAAGCGCTTACCGACTCCATCGAAGGAATCATCGTTGGTTACTTCCTGTGGACCCTCTCGGTCGGCGCGTACTCCTCAGTGTCCAATGACATCAGTAGCGAAGTCCAATGGGGCACGCTCGAACGCCACATCACCACGCCGTTCGGCTTTGCACCGGTTGCGTTGCTGAAAGGAGTGGCAAAGGTTGTCCGGACGTTCCTCACCTCCGTAATCGTGCTCGCAGTGATGCTCCTTCTCACCGACACGACACTCAGTCTCGACCCCATCACCATCGTCACTGTCGCTGGGTTAGCGATCACTTCGGTACTGGGACTCGGGTTTGCTGCTGGCGGTATCACCGTTCTCTACAAGCGAATCGGTAACTGGCTGAACCTGTTGCAGTTCGGCTTCATCGTCCTGATTTCCGCGCCGGTGTTGGACGCGCCGTGGACTCGCTTTCTGCCGCTGGCTCACGGGAGCGCACTGCTTCAACGAGCGATGGTTGACGGGACCAGACTCTGGGAGTTCGGGCTCAGTGAGCTTGGATTACTGGTCGCCGTCGCCCTCGGCTACCTTCTCGGCGGCTACGTCGTCTTCCACTACGCGACAGGGCGCGCACGACGGCTGGGCGTACTCGGTGATTACTGAGCCGCCCGGTCGCCCCACACGGAGATGACGGCTTGGTGATTGGTATCTCGCCGGGTTCCTGTTCACTGGGAACCCAACACCACAAGGACGAGCTGCATGCGGCTGACGATTGACCACCGGGGGTCTGGAACACTGGCCACGGAGCCACTCCGTACGCGACAGATGCCCCGAGAAGGAGCCCTATCGCGGCTGGTGATCCCGGCAAACAGGAGCCACAGCGGAACCGACCGGGCTAACAGGCATCAGCTGATAGGTCGATTCAGCTCTGCAACTGTGATCCGGTACTGAAACTCGTGAGGT
>NZ_JAZKRY010000054.1:0-20309 GCF_036626355.1 Halolamina sp.
CGGACTGGGCAGGTGCCGGCACGTTACGCCGATTTCGCGCAGGCGCTCGCGCAACCCGGAGAATCCGATACTGCTGACGGGACACCTGTCGACGCCGCGGCGACGCCAGCGAACGAAGCGATGGCTGAGCCGGCACGCGCAGACGGCGGGGTCGTCGGTTGGGAGGAGATCGAGATAGGCAGGCCCGATGGGGCGAAGCACGCTCCACAGTGGAGTGGACGCCGACCGAGTAGGGGTCGGATACGCTCGCTTTCGCGCTTCGCTACTCCTGGCCCGTCGTCTTTATTTCGAGGCGGTAGCCGAACGGGTCCCGCACGTATACCGCGGGCGCGGAGCCCATGGCGCCTTTTGGGGTGCTCTCGCGTTCGATTTCGATCCCTGCATCGGTGAGTCCCTGTTTCACCTCATCGATGGAATCCTCGACGACGATGGCGGCGTGGTCGTAGTTCTGCTCAGTCGGTGCCTCGACCGTCTCGCTCGGGCTGAGATGGATGATGCTGGTTTCCGAGAGCCGGACTGAGAAGATCGGGCGGTCGCCGGAACGGTAGGCGCCGAGGTCCTCCAGCGCGAAGCCGAGCGTGTCGCGGTAGAACGCAACGGCGTCGTCGACGCGGTCAGCCGGGATGCGGAGGTTCACGTGATCGAGATGAGCGGCCTTCATGCTGATATGTTGGTGTGAATAGGCATAAACCGTTGGCTCAGTTTGGCACGGGGTGGGGGTGCGGACGTCTGATCGGTTCAGCATCGAGGTGGGTCCAACTGCGCCGGTCGGAACAGTACCTCACGTTGTAGAGCAACGTCTATCTCGCTGATTTCACCGACTCCGGGGTTCGATGTCTCGGTCGGACTTCTCAACCCGGATTCCCATTCTCTTCCTCGTTCGGGAGGAGCGCGATGACCGGAATCCGTCGGTCGCCTGATAGTGATTACGGCGAATCGGTGCATCGACGGTGACGAACGCCGCCGGGTCAGGGGCTCCCATCACCGGCACGGATGGTCACGGCGGGACAGACTCGCAGTAATCACTATGAGCGCTGCTGATAGCTCTCGAGGCTGGGGTTCACGTCTTTGATTCGGTTCCAGTACGCGTCTCGTTCGTCACCGGTCAGTTCCTCGGCCACATACTTGCCCGTCCGGTTCTTGAAGGTGAGTTTCACCTCCGGGTTGGCTTTCAGATTGTGGTACCAGGCCGGGTGCTGGGCTCGCCCCCAGTTGGAGGCAACCAAGATCCACCGCTCGCCGTTTTTCAGCCCTAACACAGGGACGTTACGCTCCTTTCCCGTCTTCGCACCGGTTGTGGTTAGTTTGATAGTTGGCGCGCCCAGTTCCGATAACACTCTCGGAAGGGTGAGTCGTCCTCCGGAGACGTACTTCAGGAACCGACCGACACGAGGGAGTGTGCGAGACAGAAGCCAGCTTCCTGCGGGGGTGGCTGCAACCCGTAGTGACAATCGCAGCCATCAGGGGAGTCCTGTCCTGGGTTGTGCCATGATGTCATCTTTCCCGACTATCGTGAATATACTGGTGGGCAGAACGACCCACAATTCCTCGGTAACGCGCAGTGTTCTCTACAGAGACCACGACGGCGGACAGCCCAGTCAAACACGTGCAGGAATGCATCCCCGCTGGAGGATCGTCGGACAATCACTCCGAAGCTCTTTGGTCCAGAATCCCCGCGGACTGCATCTGTTCGTCGTTCGTAGTTGCCCCAGCAGAAATGCACTGGCGGGGATTTGAACCCCGGTTGTGACCATGGCAAGGTCACGTGATACCACTACACTACCAGTGCTCCCTTCGTACAGGAGACAAACACGGTTCGAGTATTAAGACTTCCGAAGTCTGGTAACCGATAGGGGGCGTGGGGGTCTGTCGACGGGACACCAGGCCGAGCCATCGGTACCCACTTCGGGCGGAGGCGCCAAGAAGAGGGATGATCCGATCCTTCCTCGATCGTCGTGTGCCAGAATGGCTCAAACGCCGGCCGACATGTGTGTCAGGCTCTTACAGGCAATCCCCGAGTCGCTACCCTTATACGGTGGCATTCGGTATTTCGTGTACAGTCCAGTGGCGAGGCGCATGACGAACGACACAACACTCGTCGTTCCGTCGTCGCTCGTCCGGGAGGCCGAAGATAAGCGCGAGGCGACCCGAAAGCTCGGGTACGTGGCTCGCGCAGCGGTCATCTACCGGGCCGAGCGAATCGTCGTCTTCCCCGACCGGGAAGGCGAGAGCCGCTGGGGCGGGAAGTTCGTTCGCACGGTGCTGGCCTACGCGGTCACACCACCCTACCTCCGTCAGGATGTCTGGGACCAACGCGACGAACTTCGCTATGCGGGCGTCCTGCCCCCGCTCCGCGTCTCGCCACGGACCGGCTCGGCGTCTGAACGGCCCGAGTCGAGAGAAGGAATCGTGACCGAGGTCGGACCTGACAACCGCGTCCGGGTCAATTGCGGACTGCAACACCCGATCTCCCTGCTCGTCCCGTCGTCGATGACGGTCGAAGAGGGGGAGCGCGTCACAGTCAGGGTCTCTTCGCGAGAACCCGTCCGCGCGCGCCTCGTCGACGAGCCCCCTGTGGGCTACGTCGTCGAGGCAGCGGACATCCAGGAAGTGCTCGCCCGCGACGACGCGGGCGTTCGGATCGGCACGTCACGGCACGGCGATGAACTGACCGTGTCGCGGCTCGCCGAGCTGAACCCCCGCTGCCGAGATGATGGCGCGACCATCGTCTTCGGCGCACCCGGGCGAGGGCTCCCGGAGATTCTCGGGGTGTCTCCCGATGATCTCCCCGTCGAACCCGACTCACCCGGGTTCGACCTCTGGCTCAATACGGTTCCGGACCAGGGAAGCGAAGTGGTACGCACCGAAGAAGCGGTGTTTGCCACGCTCGCCCCGCTCGCGCTCAATGACTGAGCGTGGAGGAGAACGAACATGCCACAACCAAGCAGACCACGAAAAGGCTCGCTGGGCTTCGGCCCGCGAACGCGCGCCAAGTCGGAAGTGCCACGTATCAGCACGTGGCCCGAGGACGAGGGCTCCCCTGCACTGCAGGGCTTTGCCGGCTACAAGGCCGGGATGACCCACGTCGTCATGGTCAACGACGAGGAGGACTCGGCTCGTGAAGGGATGGAGGAATCCGTCCCCGTCACGGTCGTCGAGACCCCCCCGATGCGCGCGGTCGCTGTCCGAGCCTACGAAGACACGGCGTACGGAAAGAAACCGGCAGGAGAAGTCTGGACCGGCGAGTTCCACGACGAACTCGACCGCGCACTGGACCTGCCGGCGGAGAACGATTTCGATGGCGACGCAGACGAACTGCGAGCACTCCTCGAGGATGGGACGGTCGATGACCTTCGCGTCATCACCCACACCACTCCCTCGGAGCTCGCGAACATCCCCAAGAAAGAGCCCGACGTGATGGAGACGCGAGTCGGCGGTGGCTCGCTCCAGGGTCGCGTCGACTTCGCGCTCGACCTGGTCGAGGACGGCGGCGAACACGAGTTCGGCGACGTCTTCCGCGCAGGCGAGTATCTCGACGCATCGGGCATCACGAAGGGGAAGGGTACCCAGGGTCCTGTCAAGCGCTGGGGCGTCCAGAAGCGAAAGGGCAAGCACGCCCGTCAGGGCTGGCGGCGCCGCATCGGTAACCTCGGCCCGTGGAACCCGAGCCGCGTTCGCTCGACGGTTCCCCAGCAGGGCCAGACCGGCTACCACCAGCGGACGGAGCTCAACAAGCGCCTCATCGACTTCGGTGAGGGCGACGAGGCCTCCGTCGACGGCGGCTTCGTCAACTACGGCGAGGTCGACGGCCACTACGCGCTCGTGAAGGGCTCGCTGCCGGGCCCCGACCAGCGCCTGCTCCGCTTGCGCGGCGCAGTGCGACCGAACGAACAGCCACGCCTCGACCCCGAGGTCCGCTACGTCTCAACGGCGTCCAACCAGGGGTAATCACCAATGCAAGCAACCATTCGTGACCTGGACGGCTCCGAGGGCGACGCGCTGGAGCTCCCGGCGGTGTTCGAGACGGTTTACCGCCCGGACCTCATCAAGCGCGCAGTCCTCGCCGCCCAGGCCAATCGAAAACAAGCGTACGGCGCTGACGAGTTCGCCGGCATGCGCACCCCCGCCGAGTCGATGGGGTCGGGCCGCGGCATGGCGCACGTACCACAGGAGAACGGACGGGCCCGTCGGGTCCCCCAGGCCGTCGGTGGCCGGAAGGCACACCCGCCGAAGGCCGAGAAAGACCAGGGGCTGAAAGTCAACGACAAGGAGCGGAAGTTCGCGATCCGGTCCGCCATCGCGGCAACGACCGATCCCGAGACCGTCGCGGAGCGCGGCCACGCGTTCGACGACGACCTCGACCTCCCGCTCGTCGTCGACGACGCCTTCGAGGACCTCGAGAAGACCAAAGAGGCCGTCGAGGCGTTCGACGCGCTTGGCATCCACCAGGACGTGGTTCGCGCCGACGAGGGGCGCCACATCCGGGCCGGCCAGGGGAAGCTCCGTGGCCGGAAGTACAAGCAGCCGAAGTCGGTGCTCGTCGTGACGAGCGAGGAGCCGTCCCGCGCTGCCCGCAACCTCGCGGGCGTCGACGTGGCGACTGCTGACGAGGTCAACGCAGAGGAGCTCGCACCGGGGACCCACCCCGGCCGACTCACGCTGTGGACCGAGACCGCCGTCGAGGAGGTGGCTGACCGATGACCGGAGTCATCCACCATCCGCTCGTCACTGAGAAGGCGATGGACCAGATGGACTTCGACAACAAGCTCCATTTCATCGTCCACATCGACGCCAACAAGACGGAAGTCAAGGAGGAGATCGAATCGCGCTACGACGTGACAGTGCATTCGCTGAACACGCTGATCACGCCGCGCGGTGAGAAGAAGGCGATCGTCCGGCTCTCCGAGGCGGACGACGCACAGGAGATCGCCTCGCGAATCGGGGTGTTCTGATAATGGGACGACGAATTCAGGGGCAGCGACGCGGTCGCGGGACGCCCACGTTCCGGGCGCCCTCACACCGGTACAAAGCTGACCTCGAACACAAGAAAAGCGAGGAGCACGACACGATCTCCGGCGAGATCGTCGGCATCGAACACGACCCCGCACGCAGCGCACCGCTCGCGGACGTCGAGTTCGAAGACGGCGACCGCCGCCTCGTGCTGGCTCCCGAAGGTATCACCGTCGGCGACACCCTGCAGGTGGGTGTCTCCGCCGAGATCAAGCCCGGTAACACGCTGCCACTCGCGGAGATCCCGGAAGGGGTCCCGATCTGTAACGTCGAGAGCCAGGTTGGCGACGGCGGGAAGTTCGCCCGCGCCTCCGGCGTCAACGCGCAGCTGATGAGCCACGACCGCGACGTCGCGGTCGTCCAGCTCCCGAGCGGCGAGGTCCGGCGACTGCCGCCGGGCTGCCGCGCCACCATCGGCGTCGTCGCCGGCGGTGGGCGAACGGAGAAGCCGTTCGTCAAAGCCGGCAACAAGCACCACAAAATGAAGGCCCGTGGGACCAAATACCCGCGTGTCCGCGGGGTCGCGATGAACGCCGTCGACCACCCGTTCGGTGGCGGCGGCCGACAGCACCCCGGCAAACCCAAATCCGTCTCGCGGAACGCGCCGCCGGGTCGGAAAGTAGGCGACATCGCCTCCAAACGCACCGGTCGCGGCGGTGGCAAGGAGGGAGGGAACAAATGAGCTCCGAGTACAGAACCGGCCGCGAAGGTGAGTTCACCTACCGCGGCCACACGCTCGAAGACCTCGAAGAGATGGAGTTCGACGAGGTCGTGGAACTGCTGCCCGCCCGCGTGCGGCGAACTATCGACCGAGGACTCGGTATCGACCACCGGAAGCTGGCCGAAGAGGCCCGTGAAGCTGGCGAGGAGGAGACCGCAAACGACCCGCTACGGACCCACCTGCGGGACATGCCCATCCTCCCGTCGTTCGTTGGCAAAACGTTCGAAGTGTACAACGGTCACAGCTTCGAGCGCGTCAACGTCGAACCCGAGATGATCGGCCACTACCTGGGCGAGTTCCACCTCACGCGTTCGACGGTCGAACACGGCCAGGCCGGCATCGGCGCGACCCGGTCCTCGAAGTTCGTGCCACTGAAATAACCTATGGGAATCAGCTACAGCGTCGACGCCGACCCGGAGACCACGGCGAAAGCCATGCTGCGGGAGCGTCAGATCAGCCTGAAGCACAGCAAGGCCATCTCGAAGGCCATCAAGGGCAAAACGGTCGCCGAGGCGGAGGAGTATCTCGATGCAGTTATCGAGGGCGAGCGTTCGGTCCCGTTCAAGCAGCACAACAGCGGCGTGGCCCACCGGTCCGACATCGACGGGTGGGACGCGGGCCGCTACCCGGAGAAGGCCAGCAAGGACTTCCTCAAACTGCTCACGAACGCCAAGAACAACGCCGACCATCAGGGGTTCGACGGTGAATCCATGGTCATCGACCACATCGCCGCCCACAAAGTCGGCGAGCAGGTCGGGCGCCAGCCCCGTGCGTTCGGGAGCGCCGACCCGTGGAACACGGTCGAGATCGACGTGGAGGTCATCCTCCTCGAAGCGGAGGAGGCCGAATAATGGCGGACGAACAGCAGTTCATCGAGGACGGGCTCCAGCGAAGCCAGATTGACGAGTTCTTCGCGGAGGAGCTCGGCCGCGCCGGCTACGGCGGGATGGACATCGCCAAGACGCCGATGGGGACCCAGATCGTCCTCAAGGCGGAGAAGCCCGGGATGGTCATCGGGAAAGGCGGGAAGAACATCCGGAAAGTCTCCACGGAACTGGAGGAGCGATTCGGGATGGACGACCCCCAGATCGACGTTCAGGAGGTCGACGAACCCGACCTGAACGCCCAGATCGTCGCCGACCGGCTCGCCAACGCGCTCGAGCGTGGCTGGTACTTCCGGAAAGCGGGCCACACCACCATCGACCGCATGATGGAGGCTGGCGCGCTCGGCGCCGAGATCGTGCTGAGCGGAAAGGTCACGGGTGCACGCTCCCGCGTGGAGAAGTTCAACCGTGGCTACATCAAACACAACGGCGAACCCGCCCAGACAGTCGTCGACGAGGGGCAGGGCGTCGCCGTAATGAAACTCGGCACCATCGGGGTCAACGTCAAGGTCATCGGCCCGGACGCCGAACTCCCCGACGACTTCCATATCACCGAGACCGAGGAGCCGCCGGAAGTGGAGCAGGTCGAGGCCGGCGAGGGCGTCGAGGAGTTGCTCGCCGACGTCGACGAGGAGGAAGTTCCGGAGGTTCCCGAGGACGAGGAGCCCGAAATCCCCGACGAGTCGCCCGAGGAGGTCATCGACGAGGAGATCGTCGAGGAAGTCGTCGAGACCGCAGAGGAGACCGACACGTCGTCTGAGACGGACGAGCCCGAAGCGGAAGATGTCGACGCCGCCGCCGAGGAGGAGGAACTCGACGAGGCCGTCGAGGAGGAGGCCGCCGACATCGTCTCCGAGATGGAGGAGGCCGAGGAGGAGACGGAAGCCGCCGAATCCGGCGAAGAAGAGGAAACGGAGGAATAATACATGGCGATTCTCTACACTGAAGAGATTCGAGATATGACGCCCGCCGAGCGACAGGCGGAGCTCGAGGAGCTCGAAACCGAGCTGCTCAACGCTCGCGCCGTCCAGGCGGCGGGTGGCGCGCCGGAGAACCCCGGCCGCGTCGGCGAACTGCGCCGGACCATCGCCCGGATCAAGACGATTCAGGGCGAGGAAGGCGACGACGCCGCGGACCGAACAGGCGCGGCGGGCGACGACGCCGCGGACCGAACAGGCGCGGCGGGCGACGACGCCGCGGACCGAACAGGCGCGGCGGGCGACGACGCCGACACAGCAGAGTAACGCACCATGGCACTCACACCCGATAGCCTGATACGACACGAACTCAACGGCCTCCCAGTCCGGGTGGCCGACGCCGCCAACGCCGACCTCGTCGGCATCAGCGGCCGCGTCGTCGTCGAGACGATGAAGACGTTCCACGTCGACGATGGCTCTCGGGTGCGGCAGGTCCCCAAGAGGGGGAGCTGTTTCGAGTTCGCCTTGACGACGGACGATGCGAAGAGAGCAGCCGCATCGTTCGGGACAGATGAAGCCGCGGACGCCCCAGCGGCGTCCGGGTCCGTATCCGAACTCGGGTCGGAAACTGCCGGGGTACGCCCCGGCAAGTCTGGCCCGTCCGCCGCGTCCCGGAATCGGGGCCGCGGGGCGAGTCAGTCGCAGGACGGGTTCGATCCGTCTGCAGACGACGAGTGCGAGAATACGGTCTACGTAACGGTGGATGGCAACCAACTGCTCTCACGACCCGCCGCGCGAACCGAGCGCGGGGGTGATTCGACATGGCAATAGGACTGAACGTAGCACAACCGGAGGAAGACTGCTCCGACGTGAACTGTCCGTTCCACGGAACGCTTTCCGTGCGGGGACAGACGCTCGAAGGAGAGGTCGCCTCCACAGACATGGAGAAGACCGTCGTCGTGGAGCGCGAGTACGACGTTCGTGTACCGAAATACGACCGGTATATGAAGCGTCGCTCTCGGGTTCCGGCCCACCACCCGCCCTGTATGGACGTGGCGGAGGGTGACACGGTCCGTATCGCAGAGACACGCCCACTTTCGAAGACCAAATCTCACGTCGTCGTCGAAATCGTCGACGAGGGAGGTGCCTGATGGAGGCACTCAAGGCCGACGTCACGCAGGGTCTCGAGAAAGGGTCGAAAATCACGTGTGCCGACAACACGGGCGCCCGCGAGCTGAAAGTTATCAGCATCGCCGGCTATTCGGGGACGAAGAACCGCCATCCGAAAGGCGGTATCGGCGACAAGATCACCGTCTCCGTCACCAAGGGCACGCCCGAGATGCGCCGCCAGGTGCTGGAGGCCGTCGTGGTCCGCCAGCGCAAGTCCATCCGCCGACCCAGCGGTCAGCGGCTGAAGTTCGAGGACAACGCGGCCGTCATCATCGACGAGAACGAGGAGCCCCGCGGAACGGAGATCAAGGGCCCCGTCGCTCGCGAGGTCGCAGAGCGGTTCGGCACCATCGCCAGCACGGCGACGATGATCGTTTAGTATGACACGACAGCCACACAAACAACGAACACAGAAGCGAGACGCCCCCCTGCACAAGCGACAGAAGCAGGTCCGGGCCACGCTGACGGCCGACCTCCGCGAGGAGTACGGCCAGCGGAACGTCCGCGTCAACGCGGGCGACACCGTCGAGGTCCTTCGCGGCGATCACGCCGGGACCGAAGGCGAAGTGCTGGGGGTCGACCTCCAGGACGCCGTCATCGAGGTCGAGGACGTCACCGTCGAGAAGACCGACGGTGAGGAGGTCCCCCGACCGCTCGACGCGTCGAACGTCCGCGTGACCGACCTGGACCTCGAAGACGATGTCCGGCAGGAACGTCTCGAATCGGAGGAAACAGATGGGTAATCACCAGAAACGACTCTCGGTACCGAACTCCTGGCCCGTCGAGCGCAAGGAGGCGACGTTCACCGTCAAGGCCGACGCCGGCCCGCACGGGGAGAACGGAGTCCCCCTGCTCATCGTCATGCGCGACGTGCTCTCCTACGTGGACTCCCGGAAGGAGGCCCGCTACGCGCTCAACCAGGACGCAGTGTACGTCAACGGCGACGCCGTCTCGGACGAATCCCGACCGATCGGGATGTTCGACATCCTGACGTTCCCGTCCCGTGACGAGTTCTACCGCGTCTTCCCCGGTGTTGGCGGCCGACTCGCCCTCACCGAGATCGACGAGGAGAGCGCCTCCTCGCGACTCGGGAAGATCACCAGCAAGCGCCAGGTGAACGGCGGCGAGTTCCAGCTCACGCTTCACGACGGCACGAACATCCAGCTCGAGGACGCGAGCGACTACAGCGTCAACGACTCGCTGGTCATCGACAACGACGAGAAGGACGTCGTCGCCCACTTCGAGTACGGCGAGGGCGCGCTCGTCACCGCCGTCGACGGACAGCACGCCGGCGAGATCGGTGAGGTCGAGGAGATCCTCGTCACGCCGGGCTCCGGGCGGAACTCCGTCACCGTCTCGACGGAGACGCCATCGGCGTCTCCCGAAGCCGGCGAACCCGGCGAAGATCGCGAGTTCGAGACCGTCGAGGAGTACGTCGTCACCATCGACGAGAACTTCGTGGGTGATGAGGAATGAGTGAGGCAGAGAGCGAGTTCCACCCGATGCGCGAACCGCGCATCGAGAAGGTCGTCGTCCACATGGGCGTCGGTCAGGGTGGCCGCGACCTCGGAAACGCCGAGAGCATCCTCGAGAACGTCACCGACAGCGAGTCGGTCCGGACCAGTGCCAAGAAAACGGTCCAGGCGTTCGGCATCCGGCAGGGCGACCCCATCGGTGCGAAGGTCACGCTGCGCAACGAGGACGCCGAGGCGTTCCTCGACAAAGCACTGCCGATCGCTGACATCAGCGCCTCCCAGTTCGACCAGGCGGGCAACGTCAGCTTCGGCGTCGACGAGCACACCGCGTTCCCCAGCCAGGAGTACGACCCCAACACCGGAATCTACGGGCTCGACGTCACCGTGACGCTGGTCCGACCGGGCTACCGCGTCGCCAAGCGCGACCAGGTGACCCGCTCCATTCCGGAGAGACATCGCATGACCGCCGAGGACGCAATCGCGTTCCTCGAGACCGAGTTCGACGTGGAGATCGACGAATGAGTGAACTAGACGGCGAACACACCGGCAACGAAGAAACCGGCGAGCACGCCACGCAGGGCAGCACCGAGCACCGCGAGTGCCGGCGCTGCGAGCGCCACGAGGGGCTCGTCAGCAAGTACGGCCTCTTCGTCTGCCGACAGTGTTTCCGAGAAATCGCCCGCAGCATGGGCTTCAGGAAGTATCGATAAGCATGGCAGGTAACGACCCACTGGTGAGTGCCCTCTCCGGCATCGACAACGCCGAGAGCGTCGGGCACCTCGACCACACGGTAGAGCCCGCCTCGAACGTCATCGGTAGCATCCTCGAGGTGTTCTTCGACCGCGGATTCATCGGCGGTTTCGAGTTCGTCGAGGACGGCCGCGCAGGCCGGTTCGAGGTCGAACTAACGGGCGCCATCAACGACTGCGGGGCGATCAAGCCGCGGTACTCGGTCGGTGCGGACGAGTACGAACGCTGGGAGAAGCGGTTCCTCCCGGCGCGTGACTACGGCTCGCTGATCGTCACGACCAGTCGCGGCGTCATGAGCCACTACGAGGCCCGCGACCAGGGCATCGGTGGCCAAGTAATCGCGTACGTGTACTAATGAGTAGAATTGAACTCAGCATCCCGGACGAGGTCTCCGCGGAGCTCGACCATCTCGACCTCACCGTCGAGGGGCCCAACGGCTCGGTAACGCGCCGACTCTGGTACCCTGACGTGACCGTGAGTGTCGAGGACGGTAGCGTGGTCATCGAGTCTCCCGCCGACGCCGGCGCGAAAGTCAACGCGACCGTCGGCACCTTCGAGAGCCACATCAAGAACATGTTCCACGGCGTCACCGAGGGCTGGGAGTACGAGATGGAAGTCTTCTACGCCCACTTCCCGATGCAGGTGCAAGCGCAGGGTGAGGAAGTGGTCATCGAGAACTTCCTCGGCGAGAAAGCCCCGCGACGGACGCCCATCCGGGGCGACACGCAGGTCGAGGTCGACGGCGAGGAGGTCACGCTGACGGGCCCCGACAAGGAGGCCGTTGGCCAGACCGCCGCGGACATCGAACAGCTGACGCGCGTCAGCGGGAAAGACAACCGGGTCTTTCAGGACGGCGTCTACATCACACAGAAACCCCGAGGTGAGGTCTGATGGCTGAAGACGGTCCACAGGAACTCGAGGACATCAGCGGCGTCGGCCCGTCGAAGGCCGAGACGCTGGAAGAGGCCGGCTACGACTCCGTCGAGGATCTCAAAGCCGCCTCGCAGTCCGAACTTGCGGAGATCGACAGCATCGGGAATGCGCTCGCGGCCCGTATCAAGGCCGACGTGGGCGGACTCGAAGTCGAAGAGGAGACCGAAGCGGAGATCGAAGAGGAAGGGGAAGAAGCGGAGGAGCCCGAGGAGGCCGAGGCGGTCGAGACGGAGCTCCAGCCCCGCGGGCACGCCGACAAGACGCCCGACCTCGACGACGAGACCGCGGCCGCACTCGCCCAGAAGCACCGCGAGGGCACGCCGCAGTTCAATCGCCAGGACCACCACAAGAAAAAGCGCGTCGGCAAATCGTGGCGACGCCCGCGCGGGACGCTCTCGAAGCAGCGTCGCGCGATGAAGGGGAAAGGCGCGACCGTCGAGGCGGGCTTCCGCTCGCCGACGGCGTCCCGTGACCTGCACCCGAGCGGCTTCGAGGAGGTCTACGTGCACAACACGGACGATCTCGAAGGCGTCGATGGTGACAGCCAGGCTGTCCGAATCGCCTCGAAGGTCGGCGATCGCAAGCGCGAACGCATCGAAGACGAGTGTGAGGACCGCGAGATTCGCGTCCTCAACCCGACCTACGTTGAAGTGGAGGTAGAGCAATGACAGACCTAGGTGCACAGAAGCGCCTCGCCGCAGAGGAACTCGACGTTGGCGAGAACCGCGTCTGGTTCGACCCGGAGGAACAGGCAGAGCTCGCGGACGCGATTACCCGCGAGGATATCCGCGATCTGATCGCGGACGGAACGATCCGTACAGAGGATGCCCAGTCCAACTCCCGCGGTCGGGCACGGGCCCGCCAGGAGAAGAAGGATTACGGGCACCAGACCGGCGCCGGCTCCCGCAAAGGGAAAGCCGGTGCCCGGCGCGCCGACAAGGACGAGTGGATCAGCCGGATCCGCGCCCAGCGCTCCCGCCTGAAAGAGCTCCGCGACGAGGAGGACGTCCTCTCCCCGACGCAGTATCGTGAGCTCTACAACAAGGCGAGCGGTGGCGAGTTCGACAGCGTCGCGCGCCTCGAGACGTTCGCACGGAACAACTACGATGTAGAGATCGGAGGCGACGACTGATGGCAACAGGACCACGTTACAAAGTGCCGATGCGTCGTCGTCGTGAGGTTCGGACGGATTACCACCAACGGTTGCGCCTGTTGAAATCTGGCAAGCCTCGCCTGGTCGCCCGGGCGAGCAACAAGCACGTCAGGGCGCAGCTGGCAACTCCCGGACCCCACGGTGACGAGATCCACGCGGCAGCGTCCAGCGAGGACCTCGCTGAGTACGGTTGGGAGGCCCCAACGGGCAATCTCCCCAGCGCGTATCTCACCGGCCTGCTTGCAGGCTACCGCGCGAACGAGGCCGGCCTCGACGAGGCCGTCCTCGACCTGGGTCTCAACACGGCGACGCCCGGCAATAGATTGTTCGCAGTACAGGAAGGTGCAATTGATGCAGGGCTCGAGATCCCCCACAGTGAGAGCGTCATGGCGGACTGGTCGCGTAACCGCGGCGAGCATATCGCCGACTACGCCGAGCAGGTCGATGGTGACCTCTACAGCGGGGAGTTCGACGCCACGGAGCTGCCCGCGCACTTCGACGAGCTGCGTGAGGCGCTTCAGGAGAACTACGAATGAGCCATAACGACGGCTGGGAGCCGGTAACTCGGCTCGGCAAGAACGTACAGGAAGGAGAGATTACCTCGATGGAGGAGGCCTTCGAGTCCGGGCTCCCGCTGAAGGAGCACGAGGTCGTGGACCAGCTCCTCCCCGGGATGGAAGACGAGGTGCTGGACATCAACATGGTCCAGCGCATGACCGACTCCGGCCGGCGGGTGAAGTTCCGCTGTGTCTGTGTGGTCGGCAATCGCGACGGCTATCTGGGCTACGCCGAAGGTCGCGACGACCAGGTCGGCGGCGCCATTCAGAAAGCCATCGAGGTGGCGAAGCTGAACGTCATCAGCGTCGACCGCGGCTCGGGCTCCTGGGAGGACCAGGCGGGCGGCGTCAACTCGCTGACCCGGAAGGCCGAGGGGAAAGCCGGCTCGGTCACTGTCGAGATCATTCCGGCCCCGCAGGGGCTCGGGCTCGCCGGTGCCGAGACGGTTCGGAACATTCTCGAACTGGCCGGCATCCAGGACGCCTGGACGCAGTCCAACGGCAACACGCGGACGACGGTGAACCTCGCAAAAGCGACGTTCAACGCACTCGAGAACGCCTCGCAGGCACGAACCCCTCAGCGCGCCCGGGAGGTCCAGCGCGAGGCAGAGGGTGAGGTGAACCGATAATGCGAGCGGTGATTCAGATTCGCGGCGAGATCGACATGAACAGCGGGCAGCGCGACACGCTGGACATGCTCAACATCGGCCGCGTCAACCACGCGACGCTCGTCCCGGAGAACGACGTCTACAACGGGATGGTGGCGAAGGTCAACGACTTCGTTGCCCACGGCGAACCCTCCATCGAGACGCTCACGCTGGTGCTCGAGAAGCGTGCGGACGCACTCGACAGCAGCGAGGCGGTCGACGCGGAGTTCCTCGCCGAGAACACCGATTACGACAGCTTCCAAGCGCTCGCGGAGGCGCTGGTCGCGGAGGAGACGACACTGCGCGAGCAGGGTCTCTCGCCGACGCTCCGACTTCACCCGCCACGCGGCGGCCACGATGGCATCAAGCACCCCGACAGTACCGGCGGTGAGCTGGGTCCCCACGAGGATATCGACCCACTCCTGGAGGCGATGCGATAATGACCAACAAGAAACGACGGCAGCGCGGGAGCCGCACACACGGCGGCGGCAGCCACAAGAACCGGCGCGGGGCCGGTCACCGTGGCGGCCGCGGTCGCGCGGGCAGCAAGAAACACGAGATGCACAACTACGGGCCCTGGGCGAAGCACGGCTTCAGCCAGCCCAAGGACACACAGCTCTCGGTCGAAGAGGTGCGCGTCCAGAAGCTCGACGAGGACGCCGCGCTGCTTGCGGCCGACGGGCTCGCGGAGAGTGAGGACGGCGTCTACACGCTCGACGCGCGCGACGTCGCCGAGGACGGCTGGGAGGCCGACGTGGTGAAAGTGCTCGGTAACGGGCAGGTCCGCCAGGAGCTGCACGTGACTGCCGACGCGTTCACCGACGGCGCCGAGGAACTCATCGAGGGGGCCGGTGGCTCGACCATCGTCTCCGAGCGTGCACAGGAGCGCGCCGAGTGGGAGGCCGAGGACGAGGCTACCTCCGACGAAGCGAGCGAGGACTAACCCATGAGCTGGAAGGAGACTGCCGAACCGGTGCTCACGCGGATGCCCACGGTCGCGCGACCGGAGGGTCACGTGCCCTTCAAGCGGAAGCTGGGCTGGACCGCGGGCATCCTCGTGATGTACTTCTTCCTGACGAACGTCACCATGTTCGGGCTGATGACGGGCGGGGGGGGCGGCGACTTCTACGGGCAGTTCCGCTCCATCCTCGCCGGCTCGTCGGGCTCGGTGCTCCAGCTGGGGATCGGCCCCATCGTCACCGCGTCCATCGTGCTCCAGCTGCTGGGCGGGGCCGACCTGCTCGGGCTGGACACGGATAACGACCCACGGGACCAGATCCTCTACCAGGGGCTACAGAAGCTGCTGGTCGTCGTGATGATCTGTCTGACGGGGATTCCGATGGTGTTCCTCAGTCCGCTGCTCGACCCGGACCCGGCGGTGATGCAGTCACTGGGCCTCGGGCCGATGGGTGTCGAGAGCATCATCTTCGCGCAGGTGTTCGTCGGCGGGATCCTCATCCTGTTCATGGACGAGATCGTCAGCAAATGGGGCGTTGGCTCCGGCGTGGGGCTGTTCATTATCGCCGGTGTGAGCCAGCAGCTCGTCGGTGGGCTGTTCTCCTGGAGCGGACTCGCCGAGGGAGCCACCGACGGCTTCCTCGCGACCTGGTTCGCCATCCTGTTCGGCGACGCCACGCTCCCGGGCTCGCCGCTGACGACCGAGGGGCTGAACGCCATCTTCCTCGGACAGGGCCAGATTCTGGCGATGTTCACGACGGTGTTCATCTTCGTCGTGGTCGTCTACGCGGAGAGCGTTCGCGTGGAAATCCCGCTGTCACACGCCCGCGTCAAGGGCGCTCGCGGGAAGTTCCCCGTGAAGCTCATCTACGCCAGCGTCCTGCCGATGATCCTGGTTCGTGCGCTGCAGGCCAACCTGCAGTTCGTGGGCCAGATTCTCAGCAGCCAGTGGGCGAACATGCCCGTCTGGCTGGGTGAGTACAGCGAAGGTCGCGTCATCGGCGGGCTGTTCTGGTATCTCAAACCGATCCAGAGCCCCGGCGAATGGATGTGGTTCGCGGGCACCGTTACCCAGGAGTGGTATCTGGTGTTGCTCCGCGTCGGCGTCGACCTGACGTTCATGGTCATCGGCGGCGCGATCTTCGCCATCTTCTGGGTGGAGACGACCGGGATGGGCCCGGAGTCCACCGCCCAGCAGATCCAGAACTCGGGAATGCAGATCCCCGGGTTCCGGCGGAACCCGCAGGTCATCGAGAAGGTGATGGAGCGGTACATCCCGCAAGTCACCGTGCTCGGGGGTGCCATCGTCGGCATCCTCGCGGTGATGGCGAACATGCTCGGTACCATCGGTGCGGTCTCGGGAACCGGACTGCTGCTGACGGTCTCCATCACGTACAAGCTGTACGAGGAGATCGCCGAGGAGCAGCTGATGGAGATGCATCCGATGATGCGCCAGATGTTCTCTTCGGAGTAACGAGTCTCTGGGGTGTCGACCCCTGGAACTCCTTCTCAGCTCGTTTCGTCCAGGTTGGGCGAGACGTCTGTACAGTCACTAGCGAGTACTGACCTGGACACGCACTCGACCGTGAGCCCCCGCCGGTCCGGTCGGTACCCCGACGACAGGCGTCCCCCTGGTCGGTGATTTTATGCTCTCGACTCGGATACTGTATGGTATGAACAAGCATCTTGCGGGTGATTGCGATGTCCAGTGAGAGCGACGATCCGGTGAAAACGATCTGTCCGTACTGCGGGGTTGGCTGCGGGATCCAGGTCGACACTGGCGAGGAGCGGGGCGACATGCGGTTCCTGCCGTGGGGGGATGCGCCAGTCAACGAGGGCCGCATCTGTATCAAGGGCGGTGCAGCGACGGAGGTTGTCGACCACGAGGACCGCTTGACAGACCCACTGATCAAGGAGGATGGCGAGTTCCGCGAAGCGACCTGGGAGGAGGCCTACTCGCGGATCGTCGACGAGATGAGCCGGATTCGAGACGAACACGGGCCGGAGGCGATGGGGTTCTATGGCTCCTCGAAGACGATGAACGAGGAGAACTACCTCCTTCAGAAGCTCGCGCGCCGCTACGGCACGAACAACGTCGACAACTGCACTCGGATGTGTCACGCATCCACCGTCTGGGCGCTCCGGACCAGCCTCGGCGCGGGTGCGATGACCAACAGCATGGCGGACCTGGAGCAGTCGGCCGACCTGCTATGGATTCAAGGGGCCAACCCCGGGGAACAGCACCCCATCGCCAACAGCCAGTACTTCCGACAGGCGGTGTTAGAGGGGGCGACCGTGATCCAGGTCGACCCGCACGCGAACAAGACCACCGAGTCCTTCGACATCCACGGGACCGAGCGGCATATGCACCTCCAGGTGCAGCCCGGAACCGACATCCCCCTGCTCAACATCGTCCTCAAGACGATTCTCGATCGGCACGAGCAGCACCCCGACGAGGGCTGGATCGACGAGTCGTTCATCGAAGAGCGGACAGAGGGGTTCGAACACCTCCGGGAGACCCTCGCCGACTTCGACAAGGAGGCCGCCGCCGAGGAGGCCGGCGTTCCCCTGGCGGACATCGAACTCGCGGCCGAGAAGTACGCGATGGCGAACAACGCGGCCATCTTCACGGGGATGGGGATGAGCCAGCACACCTGCGGCGTGGACAACGTGCAGAACGAGATCAACCTCGCGCTGATCACCGGGAACCTCGGCAAGCCCGGGACTGGCGTCAATCCCCTCCGCGGCCAGAACAACGTCCAGGGAACCTGCGACGTCGGGGCGATGCCGAACGTGCTCCCGGGCTACCAGCTCGTCGACGACGACGAGGCTCGTCAGTCGGTCGAGGACGTGTGGGGCTTCGAGATCCCGGACGAACCGGGGCTGACGAACGTCGAGATATCCCACGAGGCCGGCAACTCCGTCCACGGGCTGTACGTGATGGGCGAGAACCCCGTGATGAGCGAGCCGGACGGGAACATGGTCGAACAGCGGCTGCAGGACCTGGAGTTCCTGGTCGCACAGGACATCTTCATGACCGAGACGGCGAAGTACGCCGACGTGGTGTTGCCGGCGACAACGTGGGCCGAGCGAGGCGGCACCGTCACCAACACCGACCGGCGGGTCCAGCGGATGCGCCCCGTCGAGAAGGTCCACGAGAACACCGAACACGACCTGGAGATCGTGATGGAGGTCGGCAGCCGGCTGTTCAGCGAAGAGGAGTTCCGGTTCGACGGCCCGGAGGCGGTGTTCGAAGAGCTCCGGCAGGTGTGCCCGAGTTACCACGGAATGACCTACGACCGGCTCGGCGAGGAGGGGATCCAGTGGCCCTGCTACGAACCCGGTGACGAGGGCGACCAGTATCTCTACGAGGACGGCTTCGATACGGAGAGCGGGCTGGGCCAGATCGAAGGCGTCCGCCACCAGCCGCCGGCGGAGACGCCAGACGAGGAGTACCCACTGATCCTCACCACGGCGCGGTTGGAGGAGCACTACAACACGGGGACGATGAGCCGCAGGTCGCCGACGCTGTCGCGGCAGCAACCGGAGAACTTCGTCGACGTCCATCCGAACGACGCCGCGGACTACGGCATCGAGGACGGCGACACGGTGACGCTCACCTCGCGGCGTGGCGAGATCGACGTGAAAGCCCACGTCACCGACGCCATCAAGGAAGGCGTGGTCTGGACGACGCCCCACTTCGCAGCCGCCTCGGCGAACCGGCTGACGAACGACGTGCTCGACGAGCGCGCGAAGATCCCCGAGTACAAGGCCGCAGCCGCTGAGATTGCCGTGACCGTCGACTCGGACGACGGCGAGGCAGAAGCCGCTGACGACTGACCGTTCCAGCAATTATTTTTCGCTCGCGATATTTGACGAGGTAACTACAGGTCCTGTAGTGAGTGCATCGCCGGCGGTCGAACGGCTGCACGGACGCTGTCAGGCTCCTCAACCAGACTAATTCGCTCGATTCTCTGCTTTACTGGGAGTCAGAAACCGGGTGCGTCAGGGTGAACATTACCTGGGAGCAGGGTCGCTCATTCCCGTTCCGTAGCTTTGTCGTTGCCGTCGTCTTTGCCTTTCCGATGCCCAGACGCCTCTTCGACCGGACCGGCGGCATCGAGAACACACTCCGGCAGCCCCACGAAGCCGGCTACAGTATCGTCGTCGCAGACGGCGATGAGATCGGGCTCGCAGATTCACCGGATTCCTGGGTGGGAGGGCTCTGCCACGTATCCTGAGCCATCGTCATACCTCGACGTGCTCGGCGACCCGCTGGCGGTTCTCCTGGCCGACTTGATCGACAACGGTCTCCGCGAGGTCGATGAGCTCCGGCCGGAGATGGCTCTTTTCGTCGCGCACGACCGGGCCCTCGCTCTCCTCACTGGTGAACTCTGGGTCGTGTCTCTGTTCATGTCAGGTCACATCCAGTCGGTAGACCTCTCGGTCCTCGTCGTAGCGGTCTCGTTCTGCGGTCGGTTCCATGATCGGCACGCGGCCGACCTCGTCGCCCTCGTAGTAGCCGACGGCCTCGTCGCCGTCGAGTTCGAAGGCGGTGATCGACCACTCGGTCGACCCCATCAGCTTGAACAGCCCCTGCAGCTCCGGTTCGTCACCGTCACGCATCGCACGGTAGGTGTCGATCGCCTCCTCGACGCCGTGGCCGAACATCTGTGTGAGGTAGTCGGTCGGTGCCGTAATCGGAGGCGCGTAGTAGACGTTCGGCTCCAGCCCGAACTGCGGGTACAGCGGCTTCGCAATCTCTTTCTGGTGGACGACGAAATCCAGCGGGTTCGTCGGCTCCGACGCGGGGTCCGAGTCGTCGGCGTCCTCCGGCGGGTTGATCTACCCGTGCAGTCGGATCTTCCCCAGACAGTTCTCGAAACACTGGGGCGCTTTCCCTTGCTCCGTCTTGGGTTTTGCTGTAGTATTGTTCATTTCTGATAGCGCAGAGAAGGGGACTACCAACACGGTGAAAGCCCCAGCCTGCTCCGGTACCGGAAGGTTCGGTTCGCTCGCCTTCCGTTGTCCCACTCGGTTCCAACGCGGGACTCCCACGACTCGCTGCGCTCCCTGTGGTGCTTACTTTGTCGGGGTTCCCGGACCAGGCAGCCCTTTCATACTGATTACTGTGA
>NZ_JAZKRY010000055.1:0-19759 GCF_036626355.1 Halolamina sp.
ACTATTCGCAGTAATCACTATGAGACCGTACACGAGCGGGTGACGGGGGCGAGCCCGTGATAAGCGCCCGTGTGAGCTGGCGCGGAACGCCGGCTTTCGACGTGTTTTTCAGCCGCGGCCTGCAGTTTCAGGGTATGGCTGAACTCAAGCTCGTCGTTTCGGACCCCGACTCCGGGGCTACCTACCAGACGGAGGTCGACGGACAGGACGCGAACCGGTTCCTCGGGCGGTCCATCGGTGAGGAGGTCGACGGCAGCGTCGTCGGCCTCTCGGCGTCCACGCTCGAACTCACCGGCGGCTCGGACGCCGCCGGCCGACCGATGCGCGGCGACGTGCCGGGCGCGGACCTGAAGGAGCTGCTGCTCGAGGGCGGCATCGGCTTCAACCCCGAGAAGGACGGCGAGCGCCGCCGCATCACGGTTCGCGGCGCCCAGTTCAGCGAGGACACCGCGCAGGTCAACGCCAAAGTCGTCGGTGACGAGGACGTTGCCGCCGCGTTCGGCGAGGGCGACGACGAAGCCGACGACGACGAGTAACCTCCACGGGTTCTCTCGATGGCTGACCGACTCCCGAGCGACCACGCAAGCGTTCGCACCGAGCGAGCAGCCGTCACGCGCAGCGGCGGCACCCGTCGCCCCTGCCTGGAACTGCCAGACGCCCTGGCGCTCGATTCGGGCGACCTGGTTCGACTGGTTCTCGACGGCGACGAGTACCACGCCCGGATCCAGGCCGACCGCTCGGGGCTGCTGCTCCGCGGTGCGTACGACCTGCGGAGCGAAGCGAAGGATCCGGGGCGTGCGGAGAACCGGCTGGTTGGATGGCTCCAGACGAACGACCGCGAACCCGACGACGCGCTCGATCTGGACGTGCTCGAACCGGGGGAGCGCTACGGGCTCAGGCTCCCCGGCGAACGGGTCGTCTACACGGAGATGTCCAGCCCCAGCAGTTCGCTGCAGGATATTGCGACGGACCTCGACGGCTGAACGCGGCCCGAACGCGGACGGTTTTTACTGCGCCAGCGCCTTCCACACCCATGAGCAAGCTTTCGGAGTTCCTCGCGGGCGAGCGCCTGGAGGACGTGGGGCTCTATCTCGCGGCGGACCAGCTGGACGAGGATGGGAAACTCGCCGAGATCGGCGAGGAGCGCGACGGCGGCGTCGTCCTCGTCGTCCCCGGGGAGAAGGGTCGTCAGCTATTCTCGGCCGGCACCGGGATGGACGCGATGGAGTTCGCCAAAGAGGCGATGGGCGAGACGGGGAGCATTCACCAGGACCTTTCCGGCGGAGAGTGTCCTGCTGGCGATGGGGACGAGCATGTGGTCCAGTTCATCTTCGCCTTCGCCGAGGCTGAGAACCCCGAGGTCGGTGGGATGTACGCCGACGGTGACGTGATTCACGCCTACGCGCAGTGTAACTGCGGGGAGGCGTATTCACAGAAGTGGGTTGTTGGGAGTCGAAGCGAGTAGATTCTCCGTTTCGGGATAGCGACCGTTCTGTAACAACTGTCCTTTCTGCGACAGCGAGCGCGCGGGGAGGGGTGGGGACCCGGTACTGTGCCGGGCCTCGTGCCCGGCACGCTGCTGTCCCAAGTGTCCAAGCACACTCCGCGGTAACGTTCTCAGTTGCGGTAGTCGTCGCCGAATCCGAACTGATGTAACAAGGCGTTGCACCCCCCGTTACTCTCCAAAAGAACCAAAACACAACGAAGAACTACTCCTCGGTCAGGGTCTCGAACGCCCGAAGAATCACCTTCCGCGCCGCCTGCCCCTCAGTCGTCCAGTGCTGAGCCATGTCCAGCATATCGTCGTAGATATCCGGCTTACAGCCTGCCGCTTGCGGGTGCCCGCCGCCGCCGAGTTGCCGGGCGACCTCGTGTGCGCGCTGGAACCCCTCCGACCCGCGGATACTCGCGCTCCCGGAGGGTTTGACGATGACTGCGGCGTCACAGCCGTCCTGCCGGAGCGTCTCTGCGACCTCGTTCTGTGAGCAGCGGCCGTACGTCACACCGATCGTCCAGTCGCCGATCTCGTGGCGGTTGGCCCGGTTCACGGCGGCCTCGATGCGCTGTTCCTTCTCAACCCGGCGATGGGCGACGTAGTCGAGCACCGCCCCGGGGAGCGCGGCCCCGTACGTCCCGACGACGGTGGCGTACTCCTCCGGGCCGCTCCAGTAGGCGTAATCCGCCAGGTCGTCGCTGCGCTCGTCCTCCTTCAGCCAGAGGTCGTGGTCCCGTGTGACCGCGGCGAGCTCCCGGAACCGCTCGCCGAACTCGTAGTCAAGTGACCGCAGCGCCACGTCGACCGTACACTCCTCCTCGCTCTCGCCCACGACGAGGTTCACGCCCGCCGCCCTGACGGCCTCGGCGACCTCCTCGGCCCACTGGTGGTGGTCGAACCAGCGCACGTCACCGCCGGTCTCGACGATCGATTCGATCGAATCGCCGAGCCGCTCGTAGCTGTCGGGGCAGATGTCACAGACGAAGACGTCCGTCCCCGCCTCGAGAGACGCCGCAACGTATTCGAGCGACTCGTCCAGGGAGTGCGGGCCGGAGGCGACCAGCGCGACCGTCGACCGTTGCGCTTCTTCGGCCGCAACTTCCTCGGGTGTGGGCGCCTCGGGCGCTTCGTCCTCGTCGGTTTCCGCACCGGTTCCGAGCTTCTCGACCAGTTGCTCCTCGAACGGCACCACGTCGAGCACGGCGTCTCGGGCCTCACGGATGAGCGCGACACAGCCCAGCCCGTCGGCGTCGGAGTCAGTGACGACGACGGTGTCGGCGCCATCGACGGCCTCGGCGATTCGCTCCTCACGGCGCCCCTCGTCCAGCGAATCCGGGTAGAAAAAGCCCTTCCCCGGAAGCAGCGAGCGTCGGTGGAGGGAGAGCTCCTCGGTTTCGATGAGTTCGTCGTCCATACCGAAAGGAGATGGAGCCGGCGTATAAGCGCCGTGGAACCGCGCGTTGGGGCTCCCGGACCGGGAGTCGTTACGTCGAGGCCGCCTCCGCACCCTGGCCTTCCAGCTGCCGGACCGTTAGCACCGGCACCGGACAGGTCCGCACCACGCGCTCGGCGACGCTCCCGATGAGGAAGCGGTTCTCGCCGTGGCGCCCGCGGGTGCCCGTGGCGACGGCGTCCGCGTCCACCTTGCGGGCGTAGGCCGCGATCTCGTTGGCCGGGCGCCCTTCGCGGACCGCAGTGACCACGTCGTGAGTGGCTCGGGCGGCGACGTCGGCGACAGCGTTCTGTCCGTTCTCCCTGAGCCCTTCGCGGAGCTCGTCACGGATCTCCTCGGGCGAGGAGCTGATCTCGCTCTCGTCGACGACCGAGAGCGCGTGGACCTCCGCGTCGAACCGCCGGGCGAGATCGAGCGCGACCTCGACGGCGCGCTCGACACTCTCAGAGCCGTCAGTAGCGACGACGATAGTGTCGAACATACCTCGTTCTTCGCCCGCGGGGACATAACTCCCGCGGGGACGTCATCGGAAACGGTTTTGCCCCAGCGGGGTCCACACAACGATATGAACCCCCTCGAAGTCGACCTCGTGCTGGTTCCTGTCGACGGAAGCGAGGAGTCGACGCGTGCCGTCGAGTACGCCGCGACGGTCGCAGACGCCTACGACGCCGCAGTCCACGTCGTCTACGTGCTCGGCGAAGAGGTCGTGCGCGCAATCGAAACTGGCGCCGTCGAGGACGAAGCCATCGCCGACGAGACACAGGAGTACGTCGAAACTGCCGGCGAAGTCGCGGGTAACCACGATGTCGGGGTGACGACGTCGGTCGCGGCGGGTTTCTCGACCGACCGCCTCAGCCAGCATCCCGGCAGCGTCGTCCTCGACACCGCGGAGGACGTGGGGGCGGATTTCCTCGTCGTGCCGCGCGAGCCACAGACTGGCGCGACGGTGGAAGTCCTGGAAAAAGCCGCCGAGTACGTGCTGCTGTACGCGAGTCAGCCCGTGCTGTCGGTCTGAACCGCTGTGGGTGGGAGTTGAATCGCCATCTCCAGTTCGAAGCTCTCGGCGTCAGTGATTTCGAAGCCGAGTTTCTTGTAGAGCGCCACCGCCGCCCGGTTCCAGCGTTCGACCGTGAGCCACACCCGTTCGACCCCGCACTCGGCGCCGTAGCCCAGGACCGACCTCAGCAGCTCCGTCCCGATACCGGCGCCCTGGTGAGACTGGAGGATGAAGATGGCGAGTTCGTGGGGTGAGTCCGGATCGTCTTCGGGCACCAGCGTCGCGTGCCCGACCACGTCGCCGTCGTGCCACGCGAACACGTTGAGACACTCCTCGTCGAGAATGCGGTCGAGCCAGTCGCGCAGCTTCGAGGGACGGCTCGGCGGGATGCCCTGTGCACGGTCGGCAGGGTCGAACGCTTCGTACATCTCCCGGAGCGCCTCGCGCTCGGTCTCGCTGCCGTCGAAGGCCCGCAGCTGAATCGAGCGCCCCTCAGCGTCCTCGACGGTCCGGGGCGGTGCCGGGAACTCGCGGTCGGACTCGTCGGGGGAGTAACCAGGTCCACTCATTCCCGAACCAGCCTGACAGAGGTGTAGGCGTTCAACAGGACGAACTCCGCGATGCTCCCGACGCTGATCTTGCCCATGGGGCTGGTCTGCCCACCGCCGAGGGCGATCTCGTCGAACTCCTCCTGTTCGGCGATGTCGACCAGTTCGCTTCCGGGATTGCCTTCGAGATGGCGGATGGGTGCCGAGAGCCCCGCCTCCGAGAGCAGCTCCTCGACGCACTTCTCGATTTCCTCACGGGAGCGGTCGGACCGCGGGTTGTCGACGATAGCGATCGTGAGGTCGTCGCCGACCTGTTTGCTCCGGTCGACGACCTGTTCGAGCGCCCGGATGGAGTCGTCGCTCCCTCCGATCCCGAGCAGCACTTTCATGCAGTCAGACACAACGGCTCGACTGATAAAGCCCGCGGAGCCATCCCGCTCCGTTCCCTGCCAAACCGGGGCTGGGTGGTCGGATGTTCACAGTATCCGACAGTTCCGCGGTGAACAGCCATATGTCGGTGGCTCTACCACGGACGTGCATGAGCGACGACCCGACGCCGACAGCAGACCAGAGCGACTCGGCTGGGGAGGGGCCGGCCGAGCAGGAGCCCCCAGAGCCGGACCGAGTCGACAGCGGTCCCGACGAACGCGACGACACTGGGACCGATGGGGAGGCAACCCGCGACGAGACGGCGTCGACAGCGGGCGCCGACGACCCTCCGGACGAGAGCGAGAGCCCAGTCGGCGACGGTCCCGACGTCGACGTAGGCCCGGAGAGCGACGTGCCCGAGGACGTGAAGGCGTACGCCCGGTTCACGAAGATGGACGCCGCCGACTACGAGCGGGTCAACGAGTTCCTCCGGGATCGCACCTACATCACTGCCCGGGAGTGGGCCATCGCCCGGCTCTGTGCGGATTTCCGAACCGAGACGGGCGTCGAGATGACGAAGATCGGCGAGAACCTCCCGCGACTGATTCCGTTCATGACCGACACCTACTCGCCGCAGGCGGTGAACCAGGCGCGAGCCTCCTTCGAGGAGAAGGTGACCAAAGCCGGTGCGACGTTCCTCTACGGCGCGATGTCGGGCTTTTTCACCGCAGAAGAGCTGGACGAGACGATGTACGAGGTGACCGAGATCGCGAAGTTCCTGCTCGAAGTCGAGGGCGTCGACCTCTCGGTGGAGGAGGAACTGGAAACCGAGGACGAGGTCTCACGCGTGATGCGGGAGGTGCGGGAGGCCTCCGCGGAGGTGCGCGGTGAGGAGGTGAAATGTCCCGAGTGCGGGCACGTCCACGAGACTGAGTAACACACTCGCGGAACGCTCTTCTCTGCTGGCTAATACTGCCGGACAGAAGTCAGTACAGACTCGCTCACCAGTCTCTGGCTCTCACACGAGCTGACGGCCGATTCACGGCGAGCGATGGTTGTATCATTCTGTCCGGCAGTATAAGCAGTGCCGACCGAGCACACGGAGAGACGCCCGCTGCGAACCGAAGCGGAACTGGGCCAGTCACTCGCCCTGACCGCGGCCGCCTGGCGTGCAGCGTTCGACCACATTCTCTCCCCCGCCGAACTGGACGCCGTCGAGGCGGCGACGACGAGGGCGATATCGTCGGTCGGCTGTCGATGACGTGGCACGCCGAGCGGACCACGGAGTACGCCCGAGCGGGAGCGGCCGACATCCGGACGCTCTACGTTCGGCCGGCTGACTGGGGTGAAGGGGTCGGAACGGTGCTGCTCGACGAGGCACTCGAACGGCTGCCGGCCTTGGTGGACGCTGTAGTGCTCGAGACGTTCCGCGCCAATGAACAGGGGCGGTCGTTCTACGAGTCCCGGAGTTTCGAGGTGCGTGAGACGAGCGAGTACGAGGTGGGAGAGAGCAGCTACCCGACAGTCGTTTTCGAACGCGAGCTGTGAGTGGACCGCCGCTCAGTGAAAGCCCACCGCGTGGGGGTCGAACTCGGACATTGGGCGGTGGTTCCGCCCGGCGTTTCCCCCCCTCGTTACTCCTCGAATCTGTCTTCCCACCGGAAGGTCCCGTTGCGCTGCACGACCTCCCCGTCGACCTCCATCCGCGAGTCCTCGCCCATCTCGGTGATCATGTCCACGTGGACTGCCGACTCGTTGGCCTCGTCCTCCGTGCCCTCCGGGAAGTTCGACGTGTACGCTCGCCCGAGCGCGAGGTGGACGGTATCGCCCATCTTCTCGTCGAAGAGGATGCTGTCGGTGAACTGGTCGATGCCGCGGTTCATCCCGATGCCGAGTTCGCCCAGCCGCTTTGCGCCCTCGTCGGTCTCCAGCACCTCCTCGATGACCGCCTCGTTCTGGCCCGCCGAGTAGTCGACGAC
Organism: Halolamina sp.; assembly: GCF_036626355.1. Lineage (GTDB taxonomy): Archaea > Halobacteriota > Halobacteria > Halobacteriales > Haloferacaceae > Halolamina. The sequence continues at coordinate 6,842 of NZ_JAZKRY010000055.1, forward strand.
CTCGCCGTCGTCGAACTCCAGATGGACGTCGCGGACGCGCTGGCTGTTGATGGTCATCGGGACGTCGAAGAACACCTCGCCCGCCGTCGCGTCGGGTGCGGTGAACACCTCGCCCGAGGGGAGGTTGTGGGAGTCGTAGACGACGCTGGCGGCGGAGTTCACAGCGGTTCGGCCCTCGATGGACATCGTGAGGTCGGTGTTCTCCTTGACCAGCCGAACCTCGCTCCCCTCGTCGAGGAGCTCCTTCATCTTCGCCATCTCCTCGGCGAGTGCCTCCCAGTCCCGGAGCACGGCGTCGTAGACGAACTCCTGGTACGCCTCGAAGCTCATGCCGGCCTGCTGGGCCAACGAGCGGGTCGGGTGGACCGTCGACACCCAGTCGGTGTCCATCCGCGCCTCGCGGATTCCTTCGGTCGCGCGGCTCTTCTCCTGCCGTTTCTCCGAGGGCACATCGGCGGTGGCCATGGTGTTGTGGCCGCCGCCGAGTGAGAGCACCGCGTCGGCGTTCTCGTAGAGCGCGAGCTCGTGGGGCGGGTTCTCGTCGAACTCGCCGCTGTGGTTCCGGAGGTAGGCCCGGTCTATCTCGTCGGAGCCGTAGAGCGTGACGACGTTGGCGTCGCGGGCGCCCAGCTCCTCGGCGACAGCGATGCCCAATTCGTGGGCGCCCTCGCTGACTTTCACGACGACGTCGTCGCCCGCCTCGATGCGGGCGCTCCAGTCGACCAGCGTCTCGGCATGTGCGTGGATACGGTCGTCCATAGGAGTGTGGTCGTCGTGGCCCGGCAAAATAACCGTGGTCGGCGGGACTTTTGCCTGGGGAGCCTCAAACCACCCACGCTATTTTGCGTTCTCGGCAGTCAGCGCCGAAAAACCGTTTTACCATCCCCCGAACCTACGCGAAACTTTAGGCGCGGACCGTCCCAACATCATACTCATGGCTCCAACCGTCCTCGTCGGCGGCACCGTCGTGACCGTCGACGCCGACCGCCGCGTCCTCGACCCCGGCGCTGTCGCCGTCGGCGTTGACGAATCGCACAGCGATTCGTCCGCCAATCGGACGCAGTCCGATGACGCCGACACGATTGTCGCCGTCGGGCCGCGCGACGAACTCCTCGCTGACTACCCCGATGCCGAACGCATGGACCTCTCCGAGCACGTCCTGCTGCCAGGGCTGGTCGACAGTCACGGCCACGCCGGCCACGGCCTCACGAAGAACCTGCTCGAGGGGGGCGGCAACGACTGGCTCGACATCGTCAAGGAGATTTACTTCGAAGGGAGCGGGACGGCGTTCTGGCGGGCCGAGGGACGACTGGCCGCACTCGAACGCCTCCGCGCTGGCGTGACCACCTCCCTGTCCTACGTCGGCTCGATGCCCCGCGTCGACGACCCGAAGTTCGCCGACGCGGCGGTGACGGGCTACCGCGAGTTCGGCCTTCGCCACGTCGTCGGCGTCGGCCCGCCGGACAGCCTGCCCGCCCACTGCGTTGACCCGGATTCTGGCACCGAAACGACCGTCGACCTGGACCACGCGATGGCGACGACGGAAGCCGTCGTCGAGGAACTGCACGGCAGCGCAGACGGCCGGATCCAGGTCGCGGTCGCACCCTCCTCACTCGTGCCCGAGATGGACGCGGACGGGAGCGCGACGGCGGCGAGCGTTGCCCAGCTCCGAAAGGTGACCGAGCTCGCCGGACGGGAAGATCTGGCCCTCCACGCCCACGCCTACGAGGGCGAGGTCGCCGCGGCCGCCGCCGCCAAGCCGGAGGTCCTGACCGAGCGCCTCTCGCTTGCCCACTGCGCTGGAATCAGTGCCGAGGAGGTGGCGCTCATGGCCGAGAACGACGTGGCCGCTTCCCACGGCCCGCTGACTAACGCGTACGTCAGGAACCGATTCCCGGTGGTCGAGGCGATGAAGCAGGGTGTCACTGTCGCCGTTTCGACGGACGGCAGCGCCCCGGACCGCTCGTTCGACCTGCTCTCGCAGGGACGCATCGCCGCACAGCTCCAGCGGGCCCACCACGGCGACACGAGCCTGCTCCCGGCCGGGCGCGTCCTGGAGGCGATGACCGTCGATGCCGCGGCGGCCCTCGGGCTGGCTGACAAGGTTGGCTCGCTCACGCCCGGCAAGCGCGCCGACGTGGTGGCAGTCGACCGCCGCTCGGCGAAACTCGGTCCCGCCCTCGACTCGGGGCTGACTGTCCCGCGGATGGTTGGCTACGCCGACGGGAGCGACGTCTCGTTCGTGATGGTCGACGGTGCGGTCCGCCTGCGTGACAGCGAGGTAGTCGCGCCGGAGGCGCCACCGCTCGAGACAGTGCTCGACGACGCGAACGAGGCCGCCAGAACAGCCATCGAGCGCGTGGACGGTGCCGACGCGCTGGAGCCACACCCGGACCTCTGGGGCGCGGTTCGGTACGGCGGGGAGACGGAGTAGCAGGAGGACGGTGAGCCGAGCGACCGAACCGCAACGGCTACCCGTACTTCGCTCACACGCCCACCCATGGAACTGGGCGTCATCGGACTCGGACGGATGGGACAGATTATCGTCGACAGAGCCATCGAGGCGGGCCACGGCGTCGTCGCGTTCGACCTCGACCCGGAGGCCGTTGCCGACGCCGACGAGCTCGGTGCGACGCCCGCCGACAGTGTCGCGGACCTCTGTGACCGACTGGGCGAGGAGAAACGTATCTGGTTGATGGTGCCGGCCGGGGAGGCCGTCGACGCGACGCTTTCGGAACTCGAGCCGCATCTCGACGAGGCCGACGTGGTCGTCGACGGCGGCAACTCCCACTTCGAGGAGTCGACGCGTCGCGCGGCGGAGACGGCCGCGGCGTATCTGGACTGTGGCACCTCCGGCGGCCCCGCGGGCGCCCATCTCGGCTTCTCGCTGATGGTCGGCGGCCCCGAATGGGCCTACGAGGCGCTGGTCCCGGTGTTCGACGCCGTCGCCACCGGGCCGGAGGGCCACGACCGCATGGGGCCAGCAGGCTCGGGGCACTACGTGAAGATGGTCCACAACGGCGTGGAGTACGCGCTGATGCAGGCCTACGGCGAAGGGTTCGAACTGCTCGCGGAGGGACGCTACGACCTCGACCTGGAGACCGTCTCACGGACGTGGAACAACGGCGCAGTCATCCGCTCGTGGCTGCTCGAACTCTGCGAGGAGGCGTTCCGCGAGGAGGGGAACGACCTCGGCGACGTCGCCGACCACGTCTCCGGCGGCTCCACCGGAACCTGGACGGTCCAGGAGGCGCTGGAACAGGAGGTCCCGGTGCCGCTCATCTACCAGGCGCTCGCCGAGCGCTTCGGCTCCCGCGCGCCCGAGGACGGGCGGTTCGCGCGGCGACTGGCCAACCGCCTGCGATACGGGTTCGGGCGGCACGAAGTGAAGCGCCAGTAGGTCCGACCCGTTGGCGCAATCGTTTTCCGGGACTCGACGGAAGGGAGCGTATGTTTGTGGTCTCCGTCGTCGGCCTGTTCGTGGCGCCGGCCGCCGCAGCAGGCGTTTTTCTCCACGCGACACGAACTGGCTCGACTCGGAGAATCGCACTGCTGTGGGCTGGCGGCGTCGGCGTCGTCAGTTTCGGGGGGTTCCTGTTCGCGTACTCCTTCGGGGATGTGCTTCATCGTCTCTACCTCCAGCAGCTCAGACCGGTCCCGGTCGCCGCGTCGCCGTACGAAGGAACCGCACTGCGAGTCGCTGTTGGGTCGGCGATCAGCGTGCTCGGCGTCTTCCTCTACAGGATCAGTCGTCAGTATGGGTTGTTCGGCGCGGATTGAGCACCTACACGTTGAGCAGGATGAGCGCTGCGTGGACCGTAGCGAGGAGGAGAACGAGCCCCACGACCCCGGCGTCGTGATCGCCTACCGGGGCTACCGCCGCAACGGGAGTCGCCCGATGCTGTCCGTCTTGCTGGGGTTCGTGCTCGCACTGGGACTTCCCCTGGTGTTCACGCTCCTGTATCTCGCACTCCCAGTCGCTGGCTGGCAGGTCACCCTCCAGGTCGTGATCCAGACGATCGAGATTGTCGGCCTGCTCAGCATCATCTACGGGCTTGGGCTATAGCCACGTTCCCGTAGAGATGTCGACACGTTTTTCTGGGCATGTAAAGGAGGCTTTACTGTAAAGCGAGCTTTACATACAGCTCGCGTGCCAGCCATGACGGAAAGCGCATCACCACAGACTCGATCAGAACGGACGTACCGACGGATGCACGCAGCGCTCTCGGGACTGTCGGGGCTCACGCTCGGCGTCCTCATCGCCTTCGGCTACCCGCTCGTGGGCGTCGCGGGGTTCGCCCTCCTCTTCGGCGCCGCGGGCTATCTCCAGGTGAACTACTCGGCGACCCTGTTCGACGAGCGCGACAGGCATATTCACGAGCGCGCCTCCGGCTGGACGCTCGCGCTGTTCGGCTGGGCGTGTGCCCTGTTCTTCCCGACGATGACCGCTCTCGTCGCGCTGGGGTACACGACGTGGCCCGACTGGCTTGTGCCGATTGCGCTGCTCGTCCCCGTCGTTTACGGCGTCTACGGCTTCCTGCTGCTGGTGGCCCGCCGACAGCCATGAAGAACACGCTCCCCGAGCTCCGCGAACAGGAGGGACTGAGCCAGGCGGAGTTGGCCGAAGCGGTCGGCGTCACCCGACAGACGATCAACTCGATCGAGCGCGAGCGCTACGATCCCTCGCTGGAACTCGCGTTCGAGCTCGCCGCGGAGTTCGACTGCCGTATCGAGGAGATATTCCACCCGGAGTGAGTATCTGAAAAACCGACTCCGACGGAGGCTACAGGTCCGCGTCGCGGAACCAGATGATACCGACGCCGACGGGGACAACCAGCCAGACGAGCAGGAAGAGCAGCACCATCGAGTCCGCGAAAGCCGGCGAGAGCTCCGGGCCGAGCGCCTCCCCCGCCTGCGGGTTGGGGATGACGCCGAACAGCATACTGAACATCCGGACCCGCGCCTCCAGGTCGCTCATGAACAGCCCGTCGACCAGCGTTTTGTAGGACTGAATCGGGTTCAGCAGCTTCAGCGTCAGTCGAACCTGATACTGGCTCGCCGCCGAGAGCGAGAACAGATCCGTGAGCGCCCGGTTGATGCCGCTGACGAAGAAGTTCCAGAGGAACCAGAACATCCCGAACAGGCCGCCAGCGCCGACGATGGCCTGCTGGTTCGTCCGCGCGGCCGCCGAGACGCCGATGGAGATCCCGACGAACACCACGCCCAGTAACGCCGTCAGCAGCGCAAACTGGACGTAGAGCAGGAAGTTGATCCCTGACCCCGCCGGCAGCAGCGCGAGGAAGGCGACGAAGAAGCCGATAAGCACCGGGAGCGCGACGACGGCGCTGCGACCCACCAGCTTCCCGAGCACCACGTCGTCACGCGAATGCGGCAGCGCGAGCAGGAGCTTCATCGTCCCGGACTCCCGCTCCCGGGTGATGGAGGCGTAGGCGACGACGATGGCCGTCAGCGGGATGAGAATACCCGTCCCCTGCTTCAGGAAGAACAGGAACCCCTGGAGCAGCCCCTGTGACTGCTGTGGGGTCTGTCCGCCACCGAGATAGAGCTGGCCGATAGCCGCGCCGGCGAAGACGACGACGGAGAGCGCCGAGAGCACCCAGAGCCAGCGCGAGCGAACCGCGTCCTGGAAATCCTTCCGCGCAACGGCCTCCCAGCTCATGCCTCCACCTCCGTCGCCGCCTCGTCTTCGGTGTACGCGAGAAAGAGGTCTTCGAGCGAGGACTCGCGGGTCTCGAAGTCCTTGACCGAGACGCCCTCGCCTTCGAGCGCCCCGATGACGTCCGTCTTCGCTTCGGGATCACACTGCACTGAAACGGTGCCGCCATCGGTCATCGCCGAGTCGACACCGCCGATCCGGCGGACGGGTTCGAGCTGCTCCTCGGACGCTGAATCGACCGTAATCGAGAGCGTCGCACCGCCGCCGACGGCATCGCGCAGCCCTTCGACGGAGTCGCGGGCGACGAGCCGGCCCTCTCGGAGAATACCGACGGTATCACAGACGGCTTCGACCTGGCCGAGGACGTGACTGGAGAAAAACACCGTCGCGCCACGGGAGGACTCCTCACGGACGATTTCGCGCATCTCCTTCGCCCCGGCAGGGTCGAGCCCGGAAGAGGGCTCGTCGAGGATGAGGAGGTCGGGGTCGCCGACCAGCGCCATGCCGAGGGCGAGGCGCTGGCCCATCCCCTTGGAGTAGCCGCCTGCCTTGCGGTCGCCCTCGCCGTCGAGGCCGACCCGTTCGAGCACCGCCTCGGGGTCGGCGTCGACCGTTTTGGACTCGATCGCGAACTCGATGTGCTGCCGGCCGGTGAGCCGCTCGTACACCGAGAACCCTTCCGGGAGCACGCCCGTCCGCTCCCGGACAGCGACGCCGCGCTCCTGTGCGTCCATCCCGAGCACCGAGACGGTGCCTGTGGTCGGGCGGACGAAGTCGAGCAGCATGTTGATAGTCGTCGATTTCCCGGCGCCGTTCGGACCGAGGAAGCCGAACACCTCGCCCTCCGGCACCGTCATCGAAAGATCGTCGACGGCGGTAACATCGTCGAACCGCTTGGTTACCCCGTCGAGTTCGATAGCGGGCATACTCCGGGGTTGCTCCGGTTCCGGATAAAGGGTTTCGGCTCCACCGAGGGAGGAAAACGTCGCGCCCTCGGCGCGACGGCAAACTCCCTCGAGACGCGACCCGGCGACTTTGGAGCCGGCGAGCGTGGGGTTCGGTCTGGGATCGTCGAGACTCACCGAAGGCGTGTGTTCCCCATTCAGAGTCGGTCGTCGGGATCGTTGTTCGCCGCGACGCGCTCGACCTCCGCGGCGTAGCGTTCGCGGGTTTCGGTGTCCGCGACTGGCTCCAGTCGGTCGTCTTCGATATCCACCGCGGCGGTGACGCCGTCGCCCCTGGCGAGCGTGTTCAACGAGGCCTGTTTGGTGAACGCCCGCTCACCGTCCGGCGTCGCGTAGGTGAGGGTGACGAGATCTCGGCTGTCCACATCGCGTTCGACGAGCCACGCACGGGTCATGGACCGCTCTTGGCGTGGCGGCGGTTTGTAGCCGGCGGTGGGTGCCGCGGAGCGGTCCACACCGACCCCGAGTACGCTGGGAGCGTCACGCTCAAACGCGCTCGCAAGCTACACTGAACCGATGGACGCGAGCGGCGTGCGCGAGCGGGCGAACGACCTCCCGCGGGAGCCCGGTGTCTACCAGTTCCTCCAAGATGGCGAGACCGGGCAGACGGTGCTTTATGTGGGCAAAGCCGTCGATATCCGCGACCGGGTGCGCTCCTACGCCGACCCGCGCAGCGAGCGTATCCAGCGAATGGTCCGCCGCGCTGACGCCGTCGACGTCGCCGTCACCGATACCGAGACCCAGGCGCTACTGCTGGAGGCGAACCTCATCAAGCGCCACCAGCCGCGCTACAACGTTCGGCTGAAAGACGACAAATCGTACCCGCTGGTTCAACTCACCGATCACCCGTTCCCTCGTATCGAAATCACCCGCGATCCGGACGACGCGGCGACCGTCTTCGGTCCCTACACCCGGAAAGGGGAGGTGGAGTCAGTGGTGAAGGCGCTCCGTGACGTGTACGAACTCCGAGGCTGCTCGGACTACAAGTTCAGCAACCGCGACCGGCCCTGCCTAGACTACGAGATGGGAATCTGCTCGGCGCCCTGCGTCGAGTTCATCGACGAGGCATCCTACGCCGAGGACGTGGCCAGCGCCGTCCGGTTCTTCGAGGGGGAAACCGGCGCGCTCGCCGACCCACTTCGCCGGGAGATGGAAACCGCCGCCCAGGCGGAGGAGTTCGAGCGCGCGGCCAACGCCCGGGACCGGCTCCAGGCCGTCGAGGCGTTCCACGGCGGCGGCGGCGAAGCCGTCTCCTCGCCCGGCCACCACCGGGAGGTGGACGTGCTCGCAGCGGTCGTGGAGGGCGACGACGCGACGGTCGCGCGCCTCCACGCCAGCGGCGGCCAACTGGTCGACCGCACCCGGCACCGTCTCGATGCGCCGGAGGGAGAGGACCGCGTCTCGGCGCTGCTCTCGGCGTTTCTGACCCAGTACTACGCCGAGCGGGAGCTGCCGGACGCCGTCCTGCTCGCGGAGCGCCCCGACGACCAGGACGTGCTCGACTGGCTGGCGTCGGCCGGCGTCGAGGTGTCGGTGCCCGGTGCCGGCCGGGAAGGGAAACTGGTGGAGCTGGCACTCAAGAACGCTCGCAACGGCGTCGGCGCCGAGGACGACGTTGGCGCGCTGGAGGAGGCGCTCAACATCCCCCGCCCAGAGCGCATCGAGGGGTTCGACGTGAGCCACGCCCAGGGGAAAGCCGTCGTCGGCAGCGACGTCTGCTTCGTCGGCGGCGACCCCGAGAAGAGCGGCTACCGGCGGAAGAAGCTGACCGACCGCAACGACGACTACGCCAACATGCGCGAACTGGTGCGCTGGCGGGCCGAACGCGCCGTCGAGGGACGCGACGACCGACCCGACCCGGATCTCCTGCTCGTCGACGGCGGCGAGGGGCAACTCGGCGCCGCGCTCGACGCACTGGACGAGACGGACTGGGACGTCCCCTGCATCGGCATCGCGAAAGCGGAGGAACTGGTGATCACCGAATCCGGAGTGGAGCGCTGGGACGACGACGCCCCGCACCGCCATCTGCTCCAGCGGGTGCGCGACGAGGCCCACCGCTTTGCGGTGCAGTACCACCAGAGCATCCGCGACGAGGTGAAGACGGCGCTCGACGAGGTCGACGGGGTCGGCCCGCAGACGCGAAAACGACTCCTGCGCCGGTTCGGCTCCGTGGACGCGGTCCGGGAGGCCAGCGAGGCCGACCTCCGCGACGTCGACGGGGTCGGCGAGAAGACTGCGGAACGAATCGGAAGACGGCTGTAGCCGGTCCCGTCTGTCGGTTGGAGTCAGCAACACACCAGAAAGTATTTGTCGGGCAGATAGGAACAACTCCCCCGTCCGCCGCCTCTGCCCTCCAACAGGCGAGTCGTCGGCAGCTACAGACATGAAACGCGAAATCCTCATCGCCGCGCTTGTCGTACTGGCCGGAATGCCAGTCGCGACGGCGTACGCCGCGCCGACGAACAGCCCTCCTGTCGACTCCGCCACAGCGACCCCCGCCGAGAGCGACGGAGAAACCAACTTCACGAAACTCTACGTCAACGCAGACGACAGCTACCTCGACATCAAACCCGGAGAGAGCGCGAGCTTCACGGTTCGGGTGAAGAACGGCGAGGACCGCGCCCTCGACGTGAACCCACACCTGTTCACCTCGCCGGTCGCCGAGTACCCGCTCGAATCGGAGTGGGTCACCATCGACGGGCCCGGCACGCTGGAGGCCGGTCAGGAAGTCGAGTACGAGGTGACCGTCGAAGTCCCCGAGGACGCCGAGTCGGCCTCCTACAGGGGACAGGTCGCCTTCACCAACGAGACGACCGCGACCCGACCCGGCCGTCCTGAGCGCCCCGTCCACGCGGACTACGTCCGTGTCGAGGTCTGGCGACCGCCCACGGTCGAAATCCTCTCGGACACCTACCTGAGCACGCAGGTCGAAGCGGGTGACACCGTCACGCGGCAAATCGTTATCAAGAACACCGGCGAGGAGGCGGTGCCGCTGAGCCCCGAACTCGGCGACCGCGGCCACTCCTGTCACGGTCCCCACTGCGAGAACGAACTCGACCCCAACTGGGTCGACATCGACGCGCCGAACCAGGTTCAGCCGGGTGAAACCGCCACGGTCACCGTGAGCATCTCACCCGACGAGGCGGCCGACCGCGGCCGCTACCGGACCTCCATCGACCTCGGCCTGAAGGACCCGAACCGCGACCCGCGCCGCGACCACTGGCAGCAGGTCAACATGAACTTCGTGGTCTGGAAACAGCCAAGCGAACCGTACGAACACGAGTTCGAGGTGACCGATGAGACCGAGAACGTCACGCTGACGCTCAGCCCCCGGACCGCCGGTGACGGCGAACGCGCCGAGGAGCCGTCGTTCGACGTGACGTTCGTCTCGCCCGACGGCGAGCGCATCGAGGCCGAACGCGTCGAGGTCAGCGAACGCGGCTTCGTCGACCTCGGTAGCCGAGAGCGCGGTGCGAGCGACGGCGACTACAACACCCGCCGCTCCACCAGCAAGTTCGTCTACGTCCTCGACGCCCCCGAGACGGGCGAGTGGACCGTCGAAATCATGCCCGACAACACCATCGGGTTCCAGTACGAACTGACGCGCAACGAGAGCGGCGACTAACCGCTCCCACGGCGTTCTTTTTACGACTGTTCGACGACGAGACGGTAGTCAACCACCGCTTGGGCGTCGGCACCGCTCTCGTCGTACACCAGTTCGAGTTCCCAGCGACTGCCAGCGCCGAGTTCGGTGTTCCGGGCCGTTGCTTTCCCCAGCACCGCGCTGGAGTCGTCGAGGAAGCGGGCCGTCGCCTGAACGTCTTCGGCGGCCGTCTCGCCGGTGTTCTCGACGGTTCCCGTCACGACGGCGAGTTCGTTCTCGGTGTCCTCGTTGCGGCGTTCGAGAGCGTGTTCGGCGACCCGGAGCGACCCGCCCTCCGGCGTGTGAATCGTCGACGGCGTCGGCGTCGGGGAGGGGGTCGGACTGGATGTGGGCGATTCGTCGGTCGGGGACCGTTCCGTTCCGTCGTCGGGCTGGTCCGAGCACCCGGCAAGGGCAACGAGGGACCCGGTGACGGCGATACGAGCGGCCGAGAGGAGGGCACGGCGGCGCATACAGTATCGACCGCCGGGGAAAAGGTAGGTCTTTCGAGACGTTACGCGATTTCGTCGTACTGCTCGGAGAGCTTCTCGGCCGCCTCGTCCATCAGGTCTGCCTCGTAGCTCGTGAGGTCCCACTCGACGACCTCCTCGACGCCGTCGGAGCCGAGTTTGACCGGGACGCCGAACGCCGTGTCCTCGTGGCCGAACTCGCCGTCGAGCACCAGGCTCCCCGGCAGCACCTCGCCGGTGTCGTGGATGACCGCCTCGGCCATGTGGGCGACGCCTGTTGCGGGCCCCCACTCGGTCGCGCCCTTGCGCTCGATGACGTCCATCGCGGACTGCTGGAGGTCCGAGAGGATCTCCTCGCGCTCGTCGTCGGCGAACGTCGGGTCCCGGCCGTCGACACGGACTTTCGAGAACACCGGCACCTGTGCGTCACCGTGTTCGCCCAGAATCGTGGCCTCAACGTTCTTGACCGGCGCATCGAACCGCTCGGAGAGCACGTAGCGGAACCGTGCCGAGTCCAGTCGGCCGCCGAAACCGATGACCTTGTGCCGGTCCCTGTCGCCCGCCTGGTAGAGATGGCGGTTGAGCAGGTCGACCGGATTGGAGGTGGTGATGGAGACGAAGTCGTCGTTGTGCTCGGCCAGCGACGAGCCGATGTCCTCCATGATGGGCGCGTTGTCGCCGGCCAGGTCGATCCGGGTCTGGCCCGGCTTGCGAGGGATGCCCGCCGTGATGATGACCACGTCCGAGCCAGCGGTATCCTCGTAGGTGCCCTGCCGGACGGTCGTGTTGGAGTCGTAGGCACTCCCGTGGTTCGCGTCGGCAGCCTGTCCGACGGTTACGTCCTCCTGTTCAGGGATGTCGACGAAGACGAGGTCGTCGACGATATCTCGGAGCGCGAGGTTGTAGCCTGCGGCGGCGCCGACCGTGCCGGCCGCGCCGACCACACTAACTTTCGTCATAACGGTGGAGCCTGCGTGGAGACAGTGATTAAACCCACCGGATACGGGTGCGATTGATGCGTGCGGACCGGCCACTCGAGCACCGCTGTCGGCCCGGCCCACTCGTCCTCGAGCAGGCCGTAACGCTGGACGTCGGCGAACTCACCGTCGGCGAACTGCGCCTCACGCGTGGTCCCTTCGTGGACGAATCCGAGCCGCTCACAGAGCCGAGTCGAGGCGTCGTTCCCGGCCATCACCGTCACGGAGATCCGGTGGAGTCGAAGTTCCCTGAACCCGTGGTCGAGGAGGTGGGCGCTCGCCTCCAGCGCGTAGCCGTCGGCGTCCTGGACCGCGAAAGGCATTACGGAGCCGACCAGCTCCCAGCCGAACGCCCTGTTTTCGGCACCGCGAGCAGCGAGACGCCGTCGCCATTCGCCGGCGGCCACTTCTCCTTACGGTAGCGCGCCTCGCTGTAGGGCGTCCGGAAGCGGCTGATCTACCGGCCCAGGGCAGGCATCGCTGTTCGGGTGGTGTGGGTGCGCCCGACGCCCGGGTGCTGGCCGTGCCGACCCCAGAACGCCTAACTCCGCACCCCACGACCAGCCTGCATGGAGCAGCTCTTCGCCCCCTGGCGTATCGACTGGGTCGAGCGCGACCCCGACGAGGACGAGATCGACGGCTGTCCGTTCTGCGTGCTGCCGGCGCGGGACACCGACCAGGAGAGCCGCATCGTCGCCCGGAGCGAACACACGTTCGTCATCCTCAACAACGCACCCTACAGCCCCGGCCATCTGATGGTCATCCCCCGGCGGCATACTGGTGAGTGGGGGAATCTGTCCGACACGGAGCTGCTGGATCACGCCCGGATGAAGGTCGCCGCTATCGAGGCGCTGGAGGCGTCGATGGGCACTGACGGCCTCAACGCCGGCGAAAATCTCGGCGGTAGCGCCGCGGGAGGCTCGATCGACGACCATCTCCACACCCATCTGGTGCCGCGCTGGTCCGGCGACACCAACTTCATGCCGATTATATCGGAGACGAAAGTCATCGTCGAGGCGCTGGAGGCGACCTACGAGAAGCTGCATGCGGGGTTTTCTGAACTGGATTCGGCAGCGTCGGAGGTTTCCGATGGAGGCGCAGTTTGGTTGGAGTTCGGGGACGACGAGTAGCTGTACTGATAGTGATTACGGCGAGTCTGTCCCGCCGTGACCATCCGTGTCGGTGA
>NZ_JAZKRY010000056.1:0-19541 GCF_036626355.1 Halolamina sp.
CGACCACCGAGTGAGACCGTCCCCGGCGCCACTGTTCCCTCCTCGCTCCAGTTATTACCCGCTCAGCGCTCGAAGGATAGGGCAACGACGCGCCCGTCACCGTACATGACGAGCAGTTCATCGCTGCCGTCCTCGTCGATATCGGCAATGGCAGGATACGTGTAGATCGGAACGTCGCGCTCGTACGTCGCGAGTTGCGTACCAGTGGCTGGGTCAAGAACGTATATGACGCCCTCCTGGGTCCCGATGACCAGTTCTGCCTGCCCGTTCCCGTCGAGATCGCCCATCGAGGCTGGGGGCATCAGTTGGTTCTCCCCCGGGAGTTGCGTCGACCACTCCTCGGTTCCGTCTGTCCCGTCGAGGGCACGAACTGCTCCACCGCTGACAGTGAGATACAGCTCCTGAGTTCCGTCACCGTCCCCATCGTCGACCGGGTGAACGTCGGCGTTGCTGATCTCCTTCGACCAGATGAGCTCGCCGTCGCCCCCGTCGATCGCGCCTACCATTGTTCGTCCCCCGATAAACAACTCCGGCTGGGGGTCCTCGTCGGCTTGCCCCGTGCTCAGCTCCGTTATCGTGGCGTTCCGCCGCCAAGCGAGCTCACCGTCTGCCTCGTAGACGGATAGCGATCGAGCGGTTCCAATCGCGATTTCCTCACGACTGTCGCCATCGAAATCCCCTACCTGTGGGTTCGCCCACGTCGACATCGAGTGATTCCGTCTCCATGCCGTCGACCCGTTTGCGTAGACCACCGACACGTTCCCTCGCATATCTGCGACCACGATCTCTTTCCCGGGTGCCGGAAACAGCTCCGCGACCGCCGGCTCGCTGTACCCCAACGCTGTTGTCGGGTGACGCCATTCGAGGCCACCCGTCGCAGCATCATACACGTTCAGTGTCTGATCGCTCGTGGCGACAATGACCTCAGCGCCGCCGTCCTCGTCGATATCGGCGATCGTCGGACCGGTTATTGCGTGATTGTTACAGCGCTCATCTGGCAGGCTCGCCCGCCACTCTGTGCCCCCTGACGACGAATTTAGCCGGACAAGTGAACAGGAACTCTCCGTGAGTCCCTGCGCTGCGTTCAACTCGTTAATTGGTGCGACGAGTATCGTCCCGTTCTCGGTTTCCGCCGTCGCGACCGGGTGGTGATTCGACTGCATCTCTCTGGCGGTGTCAGATATCCACTGTTCCGTGAGTGTCCCACTGTCCATGAGGACTGTTCCACCGTAGACCCCAGCAGTAGTTACCGACCCGAGAAGAATCACGACGAGTATCCCAGTCGCGATTCGCATTGACGATGATTTTGGCTGCGCGGATAAAAACGCGTCTACACCCCGCTCTCATCTGAAACCATGGAGGCTAAGAGGACGACTCCGAAGTAGGGAGTAATGGGCGCTTTTCACCGTATCGGTGTCGCCTTGGTCGCTGTTGGCACTGTTCCGCGTGCCGTGAGCGCCCACCAGCTCGGCAGTCGGTTCGAGGCACCACTTCCGCTCTCCCTTCTGTTCGGGGGGGCAGGGGTAACGGTCGCTCTGACGGCGATTCTCCTGGCGTTCACCGTCGAACAACCGACAGGAGAGCGAGTCCCAAACGTACAGCTACCCGTCTCCCCAACGACGGCCGCCGGACTCCGGGCGACTGCGCGCACGGTATTTGCTCTTGCGTTCGTTCTCACGGTTGCGACTGGACTACTCGGACGACAGGTTCAGGCGGAGAACTTCGCCACAGTGTTCACCTGGGCAGTCTGGCTGAAAGGCGTTGCAGTCCTCGCAGCACTCATCGGCAGCCCCTGGCGCGTTCTCTCGCCCTGGCAGTCGCTCTATGACGGGCTGGTACGGGTAGAGGGAAGCCGGATCGCCCTGTTGGGCGACTATCCGTCTCGATTCGGCGTTTGGCCGGCGCTCGCTGCCTACGGTCTGTGGATCGGTATCGGCGAAAACCTCACCGCAATCCCGCGCTCGCCGACTGGCACTGCGTTGCTTCTGGTCAGCTATACGCTGGTGATGCTCGGTGGCGGGTTAGCGTTCGGTCCAGCCTGGTTCCGAAACGCCGACGCCCTCGCTGTTCTCTATCGGCTGTTTGGTCGTGTTGGGCCGGTCGCAGTGACACGGACAGAGGAAGGTGGCTACCGAGTCGGCCTTCGTCCGCCGTGGCAGCGGTGTACACAGGCTGTCGAAGGGCTTGCAGTTACTGCGTTCGTCGTCGCGACGGTCTACACGGTGAGTTTCGATGGCTTCACCAGCACGCCCGAATACCAGACCGTTCGGTTCGCTGTCCAGGACGTGGTTGGGACTGCCTCGAGTACCGGTGTGCTCCTGTATCTCACAGGGTTTGTCGGATTCGTCGCGGTGTTTTTGCTGACGGCCGCGCTAACAGACCGGGTCGGCCGAGGATCGCTTTCGGGGGGCCAGCGGGTGGCAGTTCAGTTTGTCCCGACGATTCTCCCGATCGCGGTTGCCTACGAAATCGCCCATAACTACCCGTTCATCCTCGGAAACGTGGGACAATCAGCTGGAGCCCTCAGGGCGTTCTTCGGACTGGGCCGCGGGCCGGCCATCGAGTTACTCGGCTGGGTCTCAGTAGGCACGTTCTGGTGGTCCCAGGTCGTTCTCATCGTCGCCGGCCATCTCGTCGCGGTAATCGCCGCCCATTATGTGGCCCTCGAGCGGTACGAGAGTCCGCGACAGGCACGCAGAGCCCATATCCCGTTCGTGGCGCTCATGATTGGATACACGGTGCTTTCGCTGTGGATTATCTCCCGGCCGATCGTGACCTGAGCCGCTGGGAACTGCGACGGTGCAGTCCGTCTTCGGCCCGTTTCCCGAACTGCCCTCACTGGCCGAACTACCCGACCGATTCCCCGAGTCCCAGCCGACCAACAGGCAGCGTCGACTGCTCGGTCACGGCCCGTTGGGAACCGGTGAACTGCGGGCTGCATCGGCGTGCACTCATAGTGATTACTGCGAATCGGTGCATCGACGGTGTCGAACGCCGCCGGTTCAGGGGCTCCCATCACCGACACGGATGGTCACGGCGGGACAGACTCGCAGTAATCACTATCAGCAGGACGGTCTCCGACACCGCACCGGCCCCGGACGCCGGTGCGGTGGTGGCCGCCTAACCCACCCGTAGCGGAACCGGGCTCCAGTAGGCTGCCACCGGTTTTTCGAGTCGATATCCGCTGGTTCGTCACGACCGACTACTCAGTCTACCCCCGCGAAACGCGCAGCGACGGGACTGACACGGCCAGTGCCGGTGGGACCGTCACCCGAAACCGACTAACCCGCGACGGGTTTTCACCAGGCGCCGAACGCTGGCGATGCCGACCCGTCATCGCTGCAGCCACACTATCGGAAACTTCCGTTCTGTGTTGTAGCCTGGATCGACGAACGCCGCTGGCTGACGAACTGAGTTGGGGCCTCACTGCGTTTTTGTTCCGTGCCGCTCTGGGTCCCACCACGATTCACACCGGTATCCGCTGGGCTCGTCACTGTCGGAAGGCTGAACTGGGACGTTCATCGCTCAACTCGCTGCGCTCGGGGATTCGGAAGTTTCGGTCAATCGGTGCTCGTCCTTGTTGAGTGCGAGCCGTGGCGGCCCGCTGTTACCGTGTCCGCACCCGAGCCCTGCGGCGCTGTGCGCGAGTTCACAACTCCGTTCCAGTGAGAGCAGCGTCTCGGCCGGCTCCATCCCCACGTTCGGGTGTTCCGGAATCCGACCGTCGACGGAGCGACTCGTACAACTCCTCGGCGACCTGTTCGCGGAGCTGCTCGGTCGTTTCTCTGGCGATGTCCGCCGCCCTCGCGTCCGTGCCGATGAGGCTGCGCGCCCCTGCGGTATCGATCGTCACCGTACCGAGGTGCCGACGGCGCTGGAAGATGGTTTCGGAACTCAGCACCGTCTGCACCCGGTAGTAGGGGACGACCTTCAGCTGTCGCACCCAGAAGCCGTTTCGTGTCACGATGTGGTTCTCGCCGGCGAAGTAGCCACGGTGTTTCCATTTCAGATGGGCGGCGAGTGGAACAACTACGAGCAGTCCAAGCGGCGCCCACCAGTAGAGCGGGCGTCCGAACACACCCTGGACGAGATAAAGCAGTCCGGTGACAGCTCCGACGACGGCTGCGTAGCGCACCGCGTAGCGCTGGCGCGCCCGTTTCGGGGGGCGTTCGAAGCGCATATCCCCGACAGCCTCAATCGAGTTAGTGAGTTCGAACACGCGATGTCGCTCCGCGAGCGGGATCGCCGATTGCGTTGTTCCCTGGTCCCGCTCACCACCACCCTGCCCGGCCGTCTCGATTTCCAGCGAGGCGTAACCCAGCGCCCGCTCGAGCACGTTCTCCCTGATCGTGAGCGACTGGATCTTCGACAGCGGGATCGTCCCGCTGTACTTCTGCAGGAGGCCGCGCTCGTAGCGCAGCTCCTCGGGGGCCCGGTCGAGCGTGAATCCGTAGTACATCGCGGCGTTGATCACGCCGTAGGCGAGACCGATGGCGATCAGACCGCCGAGCGTCACGAGTGGTCCGAACATCCCGCTGAGTGCCTCGGTGCCGAAGAAGACCCACTCGCTGCCGGAGAGGGATCCTACTGCTGGAACGAACACGGAGGCGGCGAGAAACAGAATCGGCATGAGCTGGGCGTCGGCCGATACCAAGGCGAGGAGCCCCAACTCGCGTTCGGTTATCTGGAAGACGGTCTCGAACTGTTCCTCCCCAGCACGTTGGTCGTCCGCCGAGCGGCGCAACCGGCTGATCTCCCGCTGGAGCTGGCTCGCTCGGTCCCCACCGACGTACTTGAGTTGGGCCTCGGCGCCGCTCGCACCGGCGGTTTCGAGTCGAACCTCGGCGAGGCCGAGCGCGCGCTGGATGACGTTCCGGCTGATGTCGACGTTCTGTATCCGGTGGAGCGGAATCTCCCGGTCGCGCCTGGCAAAGACGCCGGACCGGATATCGAACGTGTCGGGCGTGAGTTCGTACTCGAAGCGGCGGTAGTAGGCGATGCCGTAGCCGACGATTGCCACCACTACTGCGAGTCCGAGCGCGATGGCGAGCGGGATGCCGAGAACGCTCGCGACAGCACCGAAGACGGGCCCACTGAGAAACAGTAGGAGGAAGACGATCCCCAGCCCCTGCTTGATCACGCGATACGGTACCGACAGGGGGTGGAGGTGGAACGCCTGCTCCGTGAGCGAGTCGGTGGTCATGGCCGGCCCCCCGGGCATGGCTGGCTCCCCGGTCGTGGTCGGCTCCAGCTATCGGTCATACGGCATCGGCCTCCTCGGATTCGATGGCGAGGCGCTCGAGGCGTTGCTGCAGCGTCGACGCACCCCCGGGCGTCAGCCCCGGAATACGCACGTCGGCACCGCGCGACCCCGCAGTGTAGACGACGAGTGTCGAGAGTCCGAGCAGTCGCTCCAGTGGACTCCGCCTCGTATCGACGTGCTGGACGCGGACGTACGGAACGACCGTCCGCACGCGGGTGAACACGCCACGACTCAGGTACAGCGAGTCGGGACGGACGACGTACGTCCACGAGCGATACAACAGCACGGCTCGAACGATGCCCAGGAGGACAACCAGCCCGAACACCGCCCCCCCGACCGTCGCGGGAGTCCGTATCCCTCCGGAGAGCATCGTCGTTACGGCGCCGATGACGGAGGTGATACCGGCAGCGATAGCGCCGATGAACCCGGCCCCGACAACAGACCGGACGATCCACTGCAGGCGGACGGTCGATGCCAGATCCCGCGGCACATCGAGAACGTCGTCGTCGATCCCCGCGGTTGCCGCGACGGCTTTCGGCGTCTCGCCACTCGTGGCAGTATCGGTGTCAGGTTCACCGGTGGATGGCGCCGACGTCTCCGCAGTGGCTGACGAAGTGTCGTCCGCCGCGATGTCGTCGGGGGGATCGCTCATAACAGAATAATAGACCAACTGCGGCTTAATCGTACTGCCAGCGGAGGCCCTCGGCGACCGAATAGCCTCTCCTGTCGACAATGCATATTCTTCTCCGTGTGGCTGTTCCAGAGACCCTGAGTTTCAGGAGGGCTCCCTGCGTGGGAGAGTGATTGCCCGCAATCCGACTCACCGCCCCACCTCGAGCAGCTGGAGACCCTGATACTGGAACAGAAATAGCTACCCCTGTCCCAGTTCACCCACCGGCAAGCAGTGATCAAATACGTCGAAATCGGGACTTCGACCCGTTCTGGACGGGAGCCGGCGACAACGCTATCAGACGAGTACACTAATACAACGATTCATGGAGCTTACCCGATGGACGCCGCTTACATATATCGCGCCCGAGCAGTACGTGGACTCGGCGGATTTCTGGGCCGATTTCGATCTGGAGCAGTGGTCACAGATGAACTACGAATGGACGGAAGACCCATGGAACGGCTTCGGTGATTTCGCACGCCGACCACAAGACACCGTCACGACAGGGACTGGCGACTGTGAAGATTACGCCCTGGTCGCGGTCTCCTGGGCGATCGCTCAGGGGCGAGAGGGAGTCGGACTCGCGTTCTGTTGGGAATCACCGTACCCCTGGCCGAGACACGCCATCGCCTTCGACGAAGAGCGGGTCTACTCGTCCGGGACGATTTGGGACAAGAGCGTCGACGAGTGGGTCGAGGACTCCAAATACGTGTTCCACGTCAGTCGACAGATCAGGTGAGTCCGACGCTCCGAGACAGGCGGAGACGGTCACTTACGCGGTTCTTCGAGTCGGTCCAGGTAGCGATGACCGCTCCAGGCACCGCGACGGGAGTCCGCACACCGACACTCCCGGTTGCCTGCTCCGTCGTCCGGAGCCAATCGCTCTCACCGGCACTCAGCCGACACTCGGCCACGGCGAAGCGGGAGATACTGTTCTGGAGGCCTGATAGTGATTACTGCGAATAGTGTCATCGACGGTGTCGAAAGCCGCCGGTTCAGGGGCTCCCATCACCGACGCGGATGGTCACGGCGGGACAGACTCGCAGTAATCACTATGAGAGACGATTCGGAACACGAAAGCTATGACAGCGAACGCCGAAGGGCTCCAGGACGTGCCCGGCGAGGCCAATCTCGGAAACCGATATCGCCGAAGACCGACACACCCAGGACCACGACAAGAAGCGGGCAGAACTGACAGAACGCCCGACCTGTGAGGACGTCGAACTCGTCGAGGAGCCTGTGCCGACGGGGCCGAACGTCGTCGGGTAGAAGAGATGGCGTGCACGTTCGGCCACCAGGCGATAGCCTCCGTAGAGAACAGGTACGCAAGCGAGGAACAGTTCGAACCGTCGATAGCCACGATGCGTCGCCCGACGGTGTTGTAGACGAGGATACGTTCCTTGGCTGGCGACCCGTGGACTACGTGTCTTTAGGCTCGTGAAAAATCCGGAGATGGGTTCGAACCGATCACTCAGTCTGCGGGCATCTCGGCCGCGGACGGCTCCGCTTCGCCCATCGGCGTCAGAGTGTAGCGGTAGAGTCCCCACAGCAGCAGCACCATCAGTCCGAGGATGACGAGTCCCGTCCGGAGCGCTGGGTCGATCAGCGGCGTCGCGACCACTTCTCCCGCGTCGTTTACCATCGGCGCCGCACCGTACGGCTTACCGGCGAGCGTTTCTACCAGGCCGAGGACAACGATACCGAGCAGTATCAGCCCGCCGCTGACTAGCATCGCCGCCTTGTCGATCGTGTTGATGTTGGATTGCATAGTAGTAACCTCCTTAGCCGAGCAGGTATCGTAGTCGTGGGCGTTGCTTCACGAACTCCGTCTGTTCGAGGTAGCCGTCAAGGCCGTAGTACCGTCCCGCACCGACGACGATCACGGTCGCGAACAGCATCAGTCCCATCAGGTCCCCGTTGACCAGGCCGTGCCCGAAGCCCGCGTTGCCGATCCAGAACAGGGTCATGAAGAAGATCCCGCCCACGGAGGCGAGTCTCGTCAGGACCCCGAAGATGAGGGCCAGCCCGATCAGCGTCTCGAACAGCGGAACTCCCGGCTCGATGAGCCAGGCCAGGTTGTTGCCCATCCACACCGGGATCGGCCCCAGCACGGTGCCGGTCATCCCCTTGAGATACATCGGCCCGTAGCTGTACGCCAGGCCGTCCTCCAAGAGTTTCGTGAATCCGGCGTGGAAGAACCACCAGCCGGTGACGACCCGTAGGATCGCCAGCCAGTACGCCGTCAGTGGCCTATCGAGGCTGAGCTCGAAGTCGGCCGCAAGTGGGTTGGCTGTGTTAGTGGACATCGTCTTAGCCTCAACTGGGACTCCGGCTGGCACCCACGTATAACCAGAACCCGATTCCTAAATGTTGAAAAACACAGAGAAGATCCCGATCTATGCGCCTGGAGTACAGGATGGGTCATCGGCCCGGTAGATCCAAATTGACAACCCACACACCTATCCGGTCTCAGCCAGGGCCCGCGCCCGAACTGAGAACATCTTCACCTCACCCGGCGGCTGGGACCCCGCGTAATCCCAGCCATTCTGAACCGCCCCCGTGAAACCGTTTTAGCGGACGACGGTAACAGGCACGGTCGACCGTTCAACGAGCTTCTTCGCGACGCTCCCAAGGAAGCGTTCCACCTTCTCCGACCGTCCGCGATGGCCGGCGAAGATGGCGTCGAACCCGTCCGACTCGGCGAAGTCGGCGATGGTCTCTGCCGGCGGCCCGTACAACAGCGTCTGCTCCACCTCGAAGCCCAGCACTCGGGCATGCTCGGCCGCATCGTCGAGGATATCCATCCCCCGCTGCTCAGCGTCTTCGACACCCTCCAGGATCAGCCGTTCGTCGGCGTCCGTAAGCGAGGAGATGGCCTTGTTCCCGCTCACCTGACCGACCGTGGGATCGACAGCGTTGACGACCGTAATGCTGCCGCTCATCCCTTCGGCGATCTCGATCGCGTGGGCAAGCGCGTTCTCGGACGTTTTCGACCCGTCAACCGCGACAAGGATGTTCATATCCTCAACTCCGTTCGCCGAGTATTTGAACAGTTACGTGGATTCCCGACTCGTTGGAACCACCCACTGGGCTGAATGACGGCCGGAGGGCGACCCTCGACAGGCACGAGTATCGCCCACGAACGGCGCGACGGGTGGCTACGGATGAGTGGTGCAATGCGTCCAGCGAAGAATCGTCAGTTGTTGAGAATTGCCTTATTACTTTTGCCCGGCCCGCGCCCGATAGTTATCTATACTCATGACACAACAAGCTGAGACGATGCTTTCGGACATCGAAATCGCTCGGAACGTAGATCGGAGAGCTATCGAGTCAGTCGCCACAGACATGGGACTGGCCGCCGCCGACCTCGAACACCATGGTGACGAGGTCGCGAAACTGAAATGGGACGCGATCGATCGAGAGTTGGAGCAGCCAACTGAGGGGAACCTGGTTCTCGTGACCGCGATGACGCCGACCAGGCGCGGCGCGGGCAAGACCGTCACGACGGTCGGTCTCGGATAGGCGTTCGGCCAACTCGGTGAGAGCAGCGTCGTCGCCGTCCGCGAGCCCTCTCTCGGCCCGGTCTTCGGTATCAAGGGCGGGGCCGCGGGCGGCGGGTACAGTCAGGTCCTGCCCATGGAGGCGATCAACCTCCACTTTACGGGCGACATCCACGCCGTGACGTCGGCGCACAATCTCATCTCGGCGATGCTCGACGCCCACCGACACCACGGCGACGAACTCGAGATCGATCCCGACCTGGTCGTCTGGCCGCGCGTGCTGGACATGAACGACCGTGCGCTCCGGGAGAACGTCGTCGGTCTCGGCGGGCCAGTCAGCGGCCCACCAAGAGAGGAACGGTTCTCCATCACCGCCGCCTCCGAGCTGATGGCGGTGCTCTGCCTGGCGACCGACGTGAGCGACCTTCGCGAGCGGGTGAGTCGCTGCATCGTCGCCTACGACACCGATGGTGACCCCGTGACCGTTGCCGATCTCGACGCCGCCGGCTCCGTCACGGCCCTGCTGAAAGACGCCCTGCGACCGAATCTCGTCCAGACCATCGAGGGGACGCCCGCGTTCGTCCACGGCGGTCCCTTCGCCAACATCGCCACGGGGACGAACTCCGTGCTTGCTGACCACCTCGGACTCCGTCTCGCGGACTACACCGTCACCGAAGCCGGGTTCGGCGCCGACCTCGGCGCCGAGAAGTTCGTCGACATCGTCTCCAGAGAGGGCGTCGAACCTGACGCGACAGTCATCGTGGCGACCGTCGACGCCCTGAAGAAACACGGTGGGTACGTTGAGGGTGAGACGGATTCGATAGCTGCGATCCGTGCAGGCTTCGCGAACCTCGACCACCACGTCGACGTCCTCCGCTCGATGGGGCTGCCGGTTGTCGTCGCCGTCAACCGCTTCCCGGACCACACGGACGCGGAGATTCAGGAGATCCTGGACCACTGCGAGCAACGGGACGTTCCCGCCGCCGTCTCGACACTCCACGCCGAGGGGGGCGAGGGTGGCGTCGACATCGCTCGCCATGTCCAAGAGCAGATCGAGGCGGACGGAACGGAGCTCCAGCGGGTGTACGATCTCGACTCGTCACTCCGCGAGAAGATTCGCGCCGTCGCCACGCAGGTCTACGGCGCGGCTGACGTCGAGTACACGTCCCAGGCCAGTGACGACATCGAGCGCATCGAGTCACTGGGGATGGACGACATGCCCGTCTGTATCTCCAAGACACCCAGTTCACTGTCTGATGACCCCGGGAAGGTGGGCGTTCCCGAGGACTGGACGCTGACCGTCACCGAACTCTCCCCGTCAGCCGGCGCGGGCTTCGTGGTAGCACTGACCGGCGACGTGTTGACGATGCCGGGGCTGCCGTCGGACCCCTCGGCCGCCCACATCGACGTCGACGAGGACGGGAACGTCCACGGACTGTTCTAATAGTGATTACTGCGAGTCTGTCCCGCCGTGACCATCCGCGTCGGTGATGGGAGCCCCTGAACCGGCGGCGTTCGACACCGTCGATGACCCTATTCGCAGTAATCACTATCAGGTTCCTCGTCTCTGTCACGGACGACGGAGTCATTTTTTTTTTGATAATATCACGGCGCTGTCGACGCGCCGCTCGTCCCGAACTCCGCGGCGGGACCCTCCAATACTGCAGCGTGCTTCCCAACAGCTGAAAACGTGATGGCGCTTGACCTGCTGCCGGTCTCGCCAAGTGTGTATCACATCGTTCTCACGAAACTGGAATCGGCAGGGTGGACTTTGTGACCGCTTCACCTAGGTTCCCAGTGGAGGTTCCCATGTATCACCATATTCTGGTCCCCTGCGACGGGAGCAGTGAATCGAAGGCCGCCGGTCGCCACGCCCTCGACCTGGCACAGCGGGGTGAGGCGGCCGTCCAGTTGCTCTACGTCACCGGGGTCGGGTCGGGCACGACGACTGCTGGCGAGCCGACCGGCGAGTATCCGGAGCAGGTCGCACCGGCGTTCGAGTATCTCGAGCAACGCGCGGGGGAGCGGGGCGTCAGCGTGGAGACGGACGTTCGAGGTGGACAACCTGCCGCCACCATCGTCGAAACCGCCGCAGAGGAAGCCGTCGACCTGGTTGTCATGGGCACCCGGGGACGGACTGGCCTCCCTCGCGTCGTGTTCGGGAGCGTCGCCGAGGAGGTGGTCCGGAGCGCCAGCGTCCCCGTGATGACCGTCAGCCAACCGACGGAGAAGGACTGGGTGACGTCGCCGCAACAGGCGCAGGTGCACGCTGAGCACGCTCTGGAAAGCGCTGGTCACGAAAGCGCCGACGTGGGCTCCCCGTCCCGACAGCGAACGACGTGGGTCGTCGCCGCGGAGGACGACCAGGGGGAGTACAACGTCCACATCAACAGCGCGTCGGGCGAAGCGCGAATCGTCAAGATCCGATGACCGGCTCTGAACAGGAAATGGACACTGGCCGCCGCCGGAGGTGTTGACCGTGTCCACTCACCCAAGAACCTTCGAGTTCCGCCCGATCGGTGTGGTCCACACGCCGTTCGACGACAGCGACGAAGCGCCGCGGCAGGGAGGGAGCGAGGCGGACCGCGGAACAGTCGTGCTCGCCGAGGAGTACACTGCCGGCATCGTCGGACTCGAACCAGGTACCGAACTCGACGTCATCTGGGTCGCAGACCGAGCCGACAGGGACGTACTCGAGGCCCGCGGCCGGGGCGTGTTCACGACGCGGTCGCCTGCGCGACCGAATCCAATCTGCGTCACCCGCTGTACGGTCCGTGCGATCAGCGACGACCGTCGACGCATCGACCTCGTCGGCGTCGACATGCTCGACGAGTCACCGGTCCTCGATCTGAAGGCCCCGATACACTGAGGCGGTCGCTGCATCGCGTAGGGGCCGTGGCAGGGCCATGGACAGTTCGTCGGGGCTGCTGTCGCCGTCACGCAACGAGTTCAGGAAGGAATCAAGTTCCTCGTCGATCTCGCGGAGCCGTTCGCGTTTGCGCCTGACCAGCGCCGAGTGGATCGCGACCTGCGGGACGAGGAAGATGGCGAGACCGACCAGCAGGACCATCGCGACCGCCCCGATAATCCAGAAGCCCACTCCGAACGCCTCGCCGATTTCGAACAGATACTCGAAGACGGACTGGTAGACGACCACGATCAACACGACGATCAGGAACCACAACGAGGCGGCCATGGCACTGAAGTCCGCGAACGCCTCGAGTTCGCTGGCCGCCGTTCGAGGCGGCTCCAGCGGCAACAGCGTGACCCGATAGAGCAGGTGGAGCGTCGTCACTGCCATGTGAACCCCCGTGACGGCGTACAGCAGGGCGACGATGCCGAAGAGGTGATTGATTACGTCGCCGTATCGCACTGTCGTGCCCATGACCTCGGCGACCGGGGCAAACCCGACCTGGACGGCGGCGGGTATCGGGACGACGAACTGGAGTGAGAGGATGACGACGGCGAGCAGGCCGAACTCGGTGAGTATCGCGCGGTCGTTGTACACTCTCTCGAGTCCGTTCCGAACGAGGGCATCGTAGGCCTCGTCGCTCGTCGCGAACGCATCCCTGACTCGCGGCCACAGCGAGAGCAGCTTCCGCGAGCCCCACGCGTAACTGAGCGTCGTGAGCAGAATGCCGATTCCGATGAGATACGGCGACGCCGACTGGAGATACGCGGAGCCGGCGTCGCCAGCGAGGGCGATGAGGAATCCGAGGCCGAAGATACCGACACTGAACCCGAGGGCTCTGAGTCCCACCTCCTGCGCTGACGAGTCGCCGACGAGGTGGTCGATCCAGGTTCGGTACTCGTGAAAATCGGTCTCGTCGGCCAGCGGCGCCGAGCCCTCCTTCGACGCCGTCACTGAGTCGTCAGTCTCCGGTGTCGCGTCCTCGTCGTCAGTACGGGTCGCTGAATCGGCTAATCACCCAGATCTCGTCCACGTCGCGGGGTCGCCCGCAGGGATTCGTTGCTGGAACGCTGTCTGGAACTCCTCGAGCGAGGAGGTGGCAGCGTCACCGACCGGGACCTGCCGGGAGCGCGACCGGTCGAGCGTCGGGGCGAGGATGACGTTGGCGGCTCCCGTCGAGACGCTCCGGACGCGCCAGTCGACGTAGCGGGAGAGCAGTGGCCAGCCGTAGTCCGTCAAGAGCACGGCGTTCTGCCACGCGAATCGACGCCCCTCCTTCAGCCCGTAATACGCCAGCGACTCGTCGAACGAGCCGAACAGCGAATCCAGGTCGTCGACGGTGTCGGCCGAGTAGATCGAGACGAGAGCGTCCTGCACCGCGTCGACGAGCCGTTCGAGTATCTCGTTGATTCGATTGTGATCACGGAGTTTGCTCCGCCGGTTCCGGGTGATATCGATCTGTTCCAGCGTGTAGGTGAGGTCGTAGGTGATGTGGGCGTTCACGCCCAACAGCGCGTCCTGTAGCACGAGCGTCGACCCACCCAGGGACGAGTCGAACGCCAGCCGCCACGGTGCCGGGACCCGCTGTCGCTGCTCGCGTTCGTACCGGACCAGGGCCGTTCGATACTCGTTTGCGAATGCGACCAGATACCGTCTGACCCACGCCGGATCGTCGAAGAACCCGGATTCGACGCCGTCGCGGACCGCCGTCGTCATCTGCGTATAGACGGTGAGAAACACCGACCGGCGGTCGTCCGCGGTCCGAAAGACCCCTTCCACCTCGCGCAGGCGCTCGAGCGTCTCGTCGACGGACTCGAACGGAGCGTTGACCAGGTCGAGCCAGCCCTCGGCACGGTTTCGCTGTCGTCGACGACCATCTTCGCCGTCCACCGCCCCCGCGCTCCGATACCGATGCCCGATGGCCCGGAGCTCGGTCCCGTTCAGGAGGAGGGGGTGTCTGTGACTCATCTCGGTCTCAGGAATGGGGGGTGGCTGACCGCCGGCCGTGCTCCGCGTCTCCTACTCTGGGGCATGTTGAGGCCGTGGTTTCGGGGAATCGTACGATAGTACAGGAAAAGACAGCATAAAAATCATGAGGGTGATACGACCGGCTGCGCATGCTGCTGGGGCGTCTGACCTCTTCGCTCCTGAGACGTTCCCGGGTTGGTCGACCCGCAGTATCGACGTGATTCTCGGCCGTTTCGCTGAGACAGCGGACAAGATTCTTGGTGGATGTTACCAAACGTAGGTCATGCATCAACGAACCAGCCTCAGGACTGTCCCGCGTTCAAACCGCCAGCGAAGCGCCATCCGGACGCCCACGCAGCTTCCGGGGACCGGCGTATGAAGCTCCGAGTCGCCTGGACGCTCTGTCTCGCCGCGCTGCGGTCCGTCCAGCTCCTGCTCAACGGTGACGTAAGGGTTCCAGAGAACAGAGTGGGGCAGGCCCTCGAGACGGCTGATGGGACGACGTTCGTGGTCTATCGGGAGACGGTTCTGCAACCGGCCGTCGAGACAGCCAATGACGGGGTCGTCCTCCTCTTCAGGATGGAGGTGACCGACCCGGCGGCCCGGG
Source organism: Halolamina sp. (assembly GCF_036626355.1). Taxonomy (GTDB): domain Archaea; phylum Halobacteriota; class Halobacteria; order Halobacteriales; family Haloferacaceae; genus Halolamina. The sequence continues at coordinate 14,920 of NZ_JAZKRY010000056.1, forward strand.
GGCCGCTTCGGGACCTGCTGTTCGACCCGGTCGCGAACGTCGCGACGCCCTTCTTCGTCGGGCTGCCCGGGTTCCGTCGCAAGCTCTGGCTAGCGGGTGAACGCCCGGGTGAGTTCCTCGAACTGTACGAGTGGGAGTCGGCTGCGGCGGCGAACCGGTTCGTCGACCTCCTGCAGGCGCTGCTTGCCCCCGTCGACTATGCTGGGTCGGCCGCCTTCGAGGTGGTCGACCACGACAGCGTCGAAGCGTACGTCGACGCCAGCGATGCCACCTGGCGCGAGGAAGTCCCGAACAGATGGCGACCGCCCCGGCGGCCGTCGGTGCTGGTGCGTGCTATCGCCCTGGGGATGGCGGTTCTGGCAGTCTACGTGGTCTGGTCGTGGGTTCGGAAATCGGTCGCAGGGGTGGTGAGTCCAGTCGTTGAATGACCCCGGCTGGGTGAGGGTAGAATCGTGGGGGTCCGACAACAGCCGCCCGCCTAGTGGGAACTGCCGGTGTCGACCGTCGTCGTCTCGTACTCGACTCCAGCCTGTTTGAGATACGACTCCAGGTTTCGCATCCCTCGGTCGAAGTCGAAGCCGACGCCGTCGATGTGGGCGTTGCCGTTCTCGGTCGGTTCGAGCTCCCAGTGCGCGTGGAGTTCGAGCTGTCCCGCGTCGTTCTGCCACCCCCGGACGTGGGTCTGCCACCAGTGATGGGTCTCCTCCTCGACAGTGTGACGTTCGTGGACGACGCGGGCGAGGTTCAGCACCTCACCCCGTTCGTAGTACGAGAACTCCCAGTTCGGCGCGAAACTGTATCCGCCGAGGAGTTCCTCCATGCCTTCGACGGACTCGTCGACGACGTAGTACTCGCCCGATGGTCGAGAGGCGGTGAACAGCGCCTTGCGAAACTCGCGAAATCCGTTCCGGACGGAGTCGAAGGGGATGCGGACGACGTCCCAGAGACTCATCGAGTCCACCTCGACTTGGGAGCGCCTCTCTCGGTTCGTGCGCGACCGGTTCTTGCCGAGGAGGCAGGTTGCGCGCGGGACAACGGAGCTGGCATGTGCATAGGTACCATGAGGTTTCGAACTATTTAGCAGTACGTCGGACCGGCGACCGGTCTCGAGTAGTGATCAACGATATCCGACGGAACCAGTCAGGACCGTTCTCCCCGGCCGAGGAGACGGTCAGCGAGGTCCCCGAGGGACTTCATGGCGACGTTTACGTAGAGTCCCACGAGAAACGCGAAGCCAGCCGTGAACTGACTCGAGGTCGGGGCAGCGCTCCCCAGTAACGGGTTCGCGAGGAGATACGTGCCGGCGCCGAGCACCCAGGCGAGGGGGATGCGCATCCCCAGTTCGATGAGACGGCCGATCTCCGTCGTCTGATCGTACGACTCGACGTCGATCATCAGCTTCGTGAAGATGTATCCCAGCGCGCCCAACGAGGCGTAGAGATAGATGTAGAACGGGACCGCGACGCCGGAGGGCGCCGACGCCTCCACCAATCCGAGATTCAGGAGGCCCGTCGAGAGCACGACCCCGACGATGGTCAGGGCGCTGAACAGGACGACAAGCAACCAGTTCTTCCGTGCCAACGCTTCCTCGGTGGTTCCAGTTACCGTCGTATCCTCGTTTGTGGATTGGCTCATGAGTTGTCCCCTGGCCACCTGTACAGGTACACAGCCGAAGGGGTAATCGAAATAACGTGTAATCGCTCATAATCCTACTCACTTTCCCGAACTCTGTCACTTTCTCGTGAACGAGGCCGAACTGGTCGCCGTCACGTCGGTTCCCATGGGCTAAAACGCCGGTTCTGGGCGACCGTTCTCTGGGATATCTTTTTGTTCTCGTACGCCAATCCCGTTTCATGTTATCAAGAACCACGACAACGTGGCTCGGCTTCGCCCGGCGGCTGGTGACCTGGTTTGCGGGAGAACTCGTTGAACTGGCGGGGTTCGGGCCGGACGTCGAACCGCACACGCGAGTGACGTTCCGTGCTGTCGCAGATGCCGTCGTTCCGGAGACGCCGGTGCTCGCCGAGGAGCTCGGCCCCGAGCATGTCCCGGGCGGACTGGCGATAGGCCTCGACGAGTTCGCCATCACCTTCGTTGACGACGGCTTCCAGCTCGGGCTCCCACATCTCGGGCCGCAAGGGAACATTCCGCTGGCCGAGCCGATCGCACACGCGCTCGATCTGGCGGCGCTATCGTTGGTAGAGCAGGGGGATAACGAAGCCGAGCCCAGGACCGAGCGGGCGCTGTCACTGCTCGGCCCGGACGATCCGGCACCTGCAGAGGCCGAGGACGCCGTCGGACCGTTCGCGGAGCTATCGCGCCGTGACCGGTTGCGGGCGGTGGGCATCCTCGACGAGTTCGAACTCACGTTCTCGCCTACCGAGGCCGATCTCTTCGAACTCGACGCCGGCCTCGTCGGCCAGCTCGTGATCGGGTTCGTCGAGATGATCTACTACAGCGAGTGGCAGGGGTATGACGACTTCGTCGAGCCGCCGAGCCTGCGGCAGCATCCGAACGAGCCGGCTGCGGTCCAGAGCTGGCACCAGACCGGGTTCCCGGGGTTCGCCAACGGCTACGCCGCGCTACGGGGCTACCTTGGCTCCAACGAGGGGTCCCTGGGCGCTGGTGAAACGTGGACGACTATAGATGCGGAGGCCGACGTCCGAATCCGCCACGAGTCCGGCTCGTTTCGCGAGAACGAGTACGATACGAGCGATTACGAGGAGCTGTTCGCCGTGAATTCGGGGTGAGGAGAGATGGTTGCCAATAGCTACGACGCAGTCGTGGTCGGGGCTGGCGGAGACGGGCCCGTCACGGCGTGGAAACTCGCCGACGCGGGGCTGTCGGTGCTGGTCCTCGAGGCCGGGCCGTTCTACGGCAACGAGCAGTGGCCACAACCCCACGAGGACGCCGGTGGCGAGGCGTCCTCGAGCGTCGACGACCTGTGCGGGGAGCTGCTCGACGAGCAGTTCACGACCCGCGAACTGGAGATGGTCACCAACCTCGTCTTCGGGCCGGCCGACCACGAACGCGGGTTCTGGTTCCGGAAGTTTCCGGGTGACGGAGCGATTCTGCAGTGTGCAGGGGTCGGTGGCACGACGCTTCACTACACCGGCTGCCACCCGCGAGCCTATCCGGCAGCGATCGACGAGCAGGGCCACTGGCCGATCGAGTACGCCGACCTGATCCCCTACTACCAGGAGATCGAGGAGATGTGCGACGTCACGCCGGCGCCGGTGACTGCCAAGGAGGAACTGTTCTTCCGTGGCGCGTCCGAGGCGGGCTGGGAGCTGATCGAGGATCTGAACGTCGACGAGCCGGGATACCGGCCCCAGCCGAACGCCATCAGACAGCCGGACGAGGCACTCCACGTCGATGCGGAGTACGATGGCGACTTCACCTACCCCGAGGTGGAGGGCGACACCCTGGCGCTCGGTGACATCGCCGGCAACCCCCATCCGCGGGGCGCGCCGTACGAGGAGAAGGCAAAGCGGGCGAGCAACGTGAGCTTCGTGCCCGCCGCACTCCGGACCGAGTCGGTGACGATTCGGCCCAACGCGTTCGCCACGAAGATCCGAACCAGGAAATCTCTCGGCGACGAGCCTACCGCCACCGGCGTCACGTTCCGAGACACGTGGTCGGGCCGGACCGAGACGGTTTCGGCCGAGATCGTCGTCCTCGCCGCGGGGGCCATCGAGACGCCGCGACTCTGGCTGAATTCGAAGCTCCCGAACAACGGCTGGGTTGGCCGGGGGTTGACGATTCACTTCGGGGACAACGTGATGGGACTCTGGGACGCTGCCGAACTGGAAGAGCAGATCGGCAAGCCGACTGTCGATCAGCACCAGGGCCAGGACATCGCCGCGCGGCTAGATTACCCCGGCGTCGGCATGCTCCAGACGGTCGGCACCGCGCCGGGCATCGGTGCGATTCTGGGGTTCGGCGCCAGTGCGTCCGGCTTCGCCTTCCAGAACGACCCGGCCGACGCGCCGTGGGATACGGTGGGGCGACTGGCGGGGACGAAACTCAAGCAGCTGCTGTCGGACTACCGCCGGATGCTCCAGATTCTCGTCGTCAGCGACGACCGGCCCCACAAACGCAATGGCGTCACGGTCTCGCCGGCGGTCTCCGACGAACACGGGCCTATTCCCATTGTCAACTACGAGCCCAGCGAGGGCGACCGGGACCGCCGCGACGAACTCGCGCGCATCAGCGCGGAGATCCTCCGCGAGGCCGGCGCCGAACACGTCCACCGCTCCGACTCCCCGCCGACCGCTCTGCACGTCCACAGCACGATGCGGATGGGCAAGGTCGTCGACGAGGCCTGCGAGGCCTACGACGTCGACCGGCTGTTCGTCGCTGACCACTCCGCGCTTGCCAACGGCGTCGGCGGCGCGAACCCGACGAATACGGGGCAGGCGCTGGCCGCCCGGACGGGGGAGAAAATCGTCGAGCGGTACTTCTGAGGGGAGTAGCGAAGACGACCAGCTGCATCTGTCTCCGCCGGGAACGTCGCCGTTCCCTGATGGTCTCTCAGAACCCTGGGTTACCCGACGAAATCGTCGATTTCACGCGTGACCCGGTCCAACACCGCAGGAACCGCCCGAGCGAGATGTGTCGCA
>NZ_JAZKRY010000057.1:0-19441 GCF_036626355.1 Halolamina sp.
GACATCAGCGAGGCGTACATGTGGCTCTCGAGCGACGCCGCACGCTACGTCACCGGAATCGGACTGCCGGTCGACGCCGGGATGCTCGCGAAATAACCATGCCAGAGTACGACTTCAGCGGCCAGGTGGCGTTCGTCACCGGCGCCGCACACGGCCAGGGGCGTTCGCACGCACAGCACTATGCGAAACACGGTGCCGACGTGGTCGTCACCGACATCAGTCGGGACGTAGACACCGTTCCGTACGGACTCGGATCCAGCGACGAACTGGAGAAGACGGCGAGCCTCGTCGAGGACGAGGGCCAGGAGGCGCTCGCAATCGAGATGGACGTCCGGGACGAGCTGGACGTCGAGCCTGCCGTCGAACGGGCCGTCGACGAGTTCGGTCGCATCGATATCCTCGCCAACAACGCGGGTATCTTCACCGCGGCCGATATGACGGAGATGACCGAGGAGCAGTGGGACGCGATGATCGACACCAACCTGAAAGGGGTCTGGCTCTCTGCCAAGCACGTCGGCCAGCACTTCATCGAGCGCGGTGACGGCGGCAAGATCGTCTCTACCTCCTCGACTGCAGGGCTGGTCGGAAGCCCCTCTGCCGGACACTACGTGGCCGCGAAACACGGCGTCATCGGATTGACGAAGACACTGGCGCTCGAACTCGCAGAGTACGATGTCAACGTCAACGCGGTCTGCCCCACCGTCGTCAACACGCCTATGGTCTCGGGGATGACGGAAGCGTACGGCGAGGAGATGCTCGCCGAGATCGGTGAGCTCTCCGGCCCGTTCAACATCTTCGACCTCGAAGATCCCGGGATGGAGCCACGCGACATCAGCGAGGCGTACATGTGGCTCTCGAGCGACGCCGCCCGCTACGTCACCGGAATCGCCCTCCCGGTCGATGCCGGGTTCTCCTCGAAGTAGCGGGTGGTGGCCGCCGTTTTCTTTTCCCCACGATCGGGCAGCGAGACGGCGACTCGGCTGACCCGTGTCACTCCCAGGGCAACGTCGGGTTCTCCGTGCTCCAGTACGACGCCAGTCCGACTGCCAGTGCAACGCCCGCCACGAAGGCAACAGCGAGCGTACTCGCGTCGACGGCGTCGCGGTACACCCACGCCAGAACCCCGGCGACGGCTGCGTTCACACTCCCCCAGAGCACGTTCACCACCGCGCTCGACTCCGACCCGAACGGCGTCATATGCTCCTCCCCGGTAATGCCCCGGACGAAATGGGGGATCGCGTTCGTGCCGAACAGTCCAACAACAGCAAACATCGCCATTTCCTGAACTGTTGCCATACCTCATCATTAGAAAACAGGTTTAATAACTGTCAGGGGCGGCTGGGAGCCGTTCCAGCCACGAACGACTGTTCAACCACGAGGGTGGATGGGATCCCCAACCAGCACGCAGTTGGATGGCGTTCCCAACCAGAATCGGCTACAGCTCCAGTTCCCTCGCCTCGCTCACCTCGAACTGCATCACCTCCGGTTCGCCTGCCAGCAGGTCGGGAAGTTCCTCCTCGAACGTCTGGTAATGGTCGGTCTCGCTGTGGGCCTCGAACGCCTCGGCATCCTCGTACTGCTCGAAGAACCGAATCGTGTTCTCGTCCTGGACATCGACGGCGGCGCGGTACTCGATCATCCCGTCCTCCGTGTTCGATTCCTCGACGAGCGTTTCGATGTGTGCGAGCGCCTCGTCGCGTTGGGCCGGATCGACCGGGAATACCGCGTGTAGCACGATCATACACTACGTGGTAACGATTGACAGACAAAGTTACTTGGGAGCTATCGAACGAGGCGTGTTCGCCCCACCACAAAGTAGTTCTACCCGTGACACTAACCCACACGACTGTGCCGACATACGATTTCGACGGGCAGGTGGCGTTCGTCACGGGCGCCGGCCGTGGGCAGGGGCGGTCCCACGCGCTGAAATACGCCGAACACGGCGCAGACGTGGTCGTTACCGGGGTAAGCCGCGGTATCGAGACGTCGCAGTACCCGCTCGCCTCGGCGGCCGATCTGGCGACGACGGCACGTCTCGTCGAGGAAGCCGGCGGCCGCGCCCTGTCCGTGCACGCGGACGTCCGGGACGAAGCGGCCGTCGCGGCGGCCGTCGACGCGGGCATGCTCGCAAAATAACGATGGCACAGGAACCAGCACCAGTCGTCCTCATCACCGGCTGTTCCTCAGGCATCGGTCGCGCAACCGCACGCCGGTTCCACAGTGAGGGCTGGCGCGTCTGGGCGACCAGCCGTGACCCAGACGACATCGCCGACCTGGGAGAGGCCGGCTGCCGAACGGCCGCACTGGATGTCACCGAGGAGCAACAGATATCGGCTGTCGTCGATGCGTTGATCGAGCGCGACAACCGTCTCGACTGCCTCGTGAACAACGCCGGCTTCGGACAGGCGGGCGCAATCGAGGAGATCCCCATCGACCGGCTCCGCCAGCAGTTCGAGGTCAACGTGTTCGGGCCCGTCCGACTCGCACAGGCGGTCCTCCCTAATATGCGAGCGACCGGTGGGGGAACGGTCGTGAACGTCTCCAGCCTGCTCGGCCGCGTCACGTTCCCGATGCGCGGGGCGTACGCCGGGTCGAAACACGCGCTCGAAGCCGTCAGCGACGCGCTCAGGGCGGAGGTGGCTGGACAGCCCGTCGACGTCGTGCTCGTCGAACCCGGAGGTGTCCGGACGTCGTTCGTCGACCGCCTGCAGGAGACGCAGGACCGAACTGCTGCCCGACCCGAGTACGACCGTCTCCGGCGCGTCGTCGACACCGCACAGCGTCTCTCCGAACGAACCGGATTGGCGCCTGCACGGGTCGCCGAGGTCATCTACGGCGCTGCGGTTGCCGAGGACCCACAGCGCCGGTATCTCGTCGGCCGGGACGCGCACTTTGCCGTCCTCGCCGACCGCGTGGTCCCGACGGGCCTGATGGAATGGCTGTATCGCAAACTCTCCTGATGTGGTGCTCTGGACGCTCCGGAACCCAGCGAGGAGCCGACGTCCGTGACTACAGCCGGCGGGCGAGCAGCTCCCCGTCGTAGTACGCGCGGTCGAGTTTCCGCGGTGAGACGGCGTCCCCGACCCGGTAGACGCCGTCGCGCTGTTCGTCGAGTTCGAGATAGAGACCCTCGTCGGCCTGTCGGCGGCCGGCGACGACGACGGTGTCCGGGTCGCGGGTTTGGGTATCGCCCGTGAGCGTGTTTCTGAGCGTGACTTTCCCGTCCGCCGCGACGGTGTCGACCGTGTGGTTCCCGGTGAACTCGGCGCCCTGTGCCTGGAGCGCGGCGACGAAGCCCGGGAGGTTCGGCTGTTCGGTCCGGAACCCGGGGTAGTGGTCGCTGCTCACCATCTCCAGGGACACATCGCGTTCGAGCAGTGCGAGGCCGGTCTGGATGGTGATAACCCAGCGGTTCTCGTCGAACAGTAACACCTTCTCGCCGACCGCTGCGCCCTCGAGCACGTCGAACGCGTCGACGACCGCCCCCGCGAACCGCTCGCTGGCCACGGCAGGTCTGGTTGCGCCCGTCGCGACGACGATGGAATCCCAGGACCGCTCGACGCTCTCGGCGGTGACCGCTGACTCCAGTTCGATGTCGACGCCGGCCTCGCGGGCAGCGGCTTCCAGGTCCTCTCTGGCGCGCTCGAACGGTTCGAGCGGCCCCTGCGAGGCCAGTGTGAGCTGCCCGCCCAGCCGGTCACTCGCTTCTCGGAGCGTCACGTCGTGCCCGCGGCTGGCCGCAACTGCGGCGAACCGAAGCCCCGCGGGCCCGCCGCCGACGACGAGGATGCGCTCCGGGAGCGCGGCGGGTTCCAGCTCCGATAGCGGGGGAAGCTCCGCCTCGCGGCCGGTCCGCGGGTTGACGACGCACTCGACGTGGCCGCCGTGGGCGTGCCCGTAGACAGCTTCCAGACATTTCTGGTTACACTGGATACAGCGGTCGGAACGCTCGTCGGTGGCGGCCTTCGAAAGCGTCTCCGCGTCGGCCAGGAGCTGCCGGGTGAAACTCACGAAGTCGGCGCCGGCATCGAACAGCGCCTCGGTGTCGGCCAGGCTGGTGAACGGGAGCCGGCCCATGACAGGGGTGTCGACGGCCTCGGCGGCGGTCCCAATCGGGTCGAGCAGGTCGGGGGCCTGCGTGGAGACGCCGGCGTGGGTCTGGGTGTACGTCGCGTGGCTGCCGACCGTACAGGAGAGATAGTCGAACCCCGAAACGGCGTCGAGGATCTCCGGCACGTCGCCGAACTCGTAGCCGCCGTACTCCAGTTCGGCCAGCGAGAGGTGGAGTCCGACCGGGCCGTCGACGCGGTCCGAGACGGCGTCCAGTGCCTCGTTGACGAACCGAGCCCGGGCGGCCCAGTCGCCGCCGTAGTCGTCGCCCCGTGCGTTGTAGCGTGGCGAGAGGAACTGTCGGAGGACGGCGAACGGCCCGGCGGCCAGCTCGACGCCGTCGAAGCCCGCCCGCTCGAGGTTCGCCGTTGCGGTGGCGAACCCGTCGAGTACGGCCTCGATATCCGACTGGCTCATCGTCTTCGGCATCTCGTAGGCCGCGTCGGACGGCGACGCAGAGGGGGCGAGCTGTGGCTGCATCTCCCAGTCCCCACGGGACTCGGCGCCGGTGTGGGTGAGTTGGCCGATGATTCGGCTATCGTGGTCGTGGACCGCTTCGGCGACGCTCGCCAGCCCCCGAACGGCGTCCTCGTCGTAGGCGTCGATGAATGTCGGCCCGCTCGCTGAGGGGTGGACCAGCATCTGTGCCGGCCCGACGACGAGGCCTGCCCCGCCGGCCGCGCGTGCACGCAGGTGCGCTGCGAGCTCGTCAGTCGGCTGGCCGTCGTCGACGAATCGGGTGCGGACTGGCCGGAACACCCCCCGGTTCGGCACCGAGAGCGACTGGATGTCACCGGGCTCGGAGAGGTCCATGTCAACCGGTAATAAGTTAACTCACTTGAAGATAGCGCCCAGTCCCCGCGGTCATTCGCTCGCTCCGTCGGGCTCGCCGACCGGGGCCGCGAACTCCGGTTGGTCCGAGAGCCACTCGGAGGCCTCGGCGAGGGCCGTCGTGTCCTCGCTCGCGAGGCGAACGCGTTTTCGTTCGTCGATTGGGTAGCAGCCGACGCGCACGCTGAACCGCTCGGCGACTTCGTTGAGCACCCTGTTCAGATGGCTCTCGGCGGTTTCGGTGTAGAGCGACCGTGACGCGATATCGCCGCTGAAATCCTCCGTGACCTCCCCGAAGACGGCCTTCATCTCGTCTGGAATCCCCGGAAGGACGTAGACGTTCCCGCAGACACAGCCCGGCGAAATCCCGACCTCGTTCGGGATGATGCGCGCTCCCGACGGATACTGGCTCGCGGCGTCGATATCGTGTTGGAACTCGGGATACTCCTCGTGGATCTCGGCGACGGCAGCCTCGACGAGTTCCCGAGCCGTGTCGTTGGCCTCCAGGGGCTGGTCGAGTGCTCGTGCCACGCCCCTGACGGTCACGTCGTCGGGGGTCGACCCCAACCCCCCGGTCATCACGACGAAGGTGTGCGCTTGGCCGAGTTCGGAGACGGTCGCCTCGATGGTCGCCGTCTCGTCCGGGATGACGCGAATTTCCCGGACGTCGAGGCCTCGCTCGGTGAGTTGAGTAGCGATCCACGCCGCATTCGTGTTCTCGACGTCACCGGACAGCAGTTCATCACCGACCGTGACGATTCCGACAGTCGTGCTCATTAGTACCATCTATGTTGTCCTGGCGTAAGTGTGTGACTGGGCCCTTGGAGCCCTGTCGTGGAGACGACCCCCGAAGACGAGAAAACAGCGCCTGGACTTCCTGGCGGCGCCGGCTTACTGCTCGTTGTACACCGCTGTCTCCACGCCCTCGGCGTCGACAGTCACGCCCGCCGCACAGACCGGGTGCTCGAAGTCGAGGTCGTAAAGCGCCCGTGCAGCCTCGTTGGGCCCTTCTGGCTCGTTCTCGAAGCTGAACGGCTCGGGACTGTCCTTTTCGTAGGTGGCGACGAGTGTGGGCTCGTCGACCTCGTGGACCAGCAGCGCGTCGCGACGGACCGTCCCAATGAACGCCGACTCGGCGCCGACGACGGCGGCGATCCGGGGCGTGTCGTAGTCGTCCTTCTCGAAGTCGAGCGCCAGTAGCGACGCCGCGAGCGCGTCACGAGCCGGATAGCCGAGCCCGAGTTTCTCGGCGATGGGGTCGACGTGGGAGCCGTTCCCGATGACGGCAGTGTCTGAATCCACTTCCTGGATACAGTTGTAGGACACGTACGGGTTGTCCGTTGGTTCGGCGTCCGCCGTAGGGAGGACGGTGATGGCGCCGTCGCGCTCGACGGTCTTGCGGTTCGGGAACGAACGCGAGGAGACGCGGTAGGCTGCGAGCCCCGGCGCGACGACGAGGAACCGGCCGATGTACATAATTGAATCTGGGGGTGTGGCCGGCAAGTAGGTGGTGGTTCCGGTGCTAAGAACGACCGACCGGTTCCCAGATTCCATCAAAGATTGTATTGTGAGACTGACTTTTGCGTTGACTCTTCTTCATAATCGGTTTTACCTCCCGATTGCAGGCTTCTCGCGCCGAAACGGCAGTTTTTGAAGAGTCATAACCGAAAATCTCTCCGGTAGTACGGCGACGAAACGCACTGCAAACGAATCTGTGTGTTTCCCGTGGGGAGAGTCTCCCCTCGAGGGGTTTCATGTCGTCGACAGTCTTCAAACACCCATCATCGTGAGGAAGAAGCGTCGACAGATCTACCCGCCCACCACGATACAAACTCCAAATCGCAAGACGGAAACCGATTATGAATGTTTTGGGAGCGTCAATACGTTGCTGGAGGCTGATACCTATATACTCGCATATCCTTGAATACCGGCTTTATGGGGGGTTCTCGCGTGGCTTCTCAGGATTCTGCTTCACTCTCATACTCCGCGTTTCGTACACGTACTTTTTTCTCTTGCGGGGAATCGTCCCGATTATGACGTATATACCCTCCCTCGAAACCCGCTCATAATCGGTTTCTGTCTCCTGATTTCACAGGTAGCCTGATCTCGTCGACCAAGAGATTTTGTCGCCCCCGAAAGGTGCGGGGCGACGAACACAGAACTGCGCTCCGTGAGATATCGATACAACCAACAGGACACACATGTGGTGACAGAGAGAGCGCGTTTGCCCGGACGGTGGTGCCGTAATGTCGTACAAGACGAGCGAGGGGGAGTGTCTCGCTGCACTTCGTGAGGCTGCTGCACGACTCGACGGTCCACCGACTAAGGCGGAGTACGAATCCCTCGAGATCACACCGTCATCAGGAACTGTGATTCGGGTCCTCAAAGGGTGGAACAACGCAAAAGAGCGTGCGGGGCTCGAGATCAACCCTTCACGGGGGGCACGGGCAGGAAAACCGCCTGAGGGGGTCTCAGGGGAGATTCGTGATCAGTGGGAGGACCTTAGCGTTGATCAGCGGTGGCATTACCGAAACACGGAGTGGAACAATGAACGGACGCTGCGGCGGCGTGTAAAACACCGCTCGTGGCTCAACGACCTGAAGTCGGACTCGGGCTGTGTGCAGTGTGGCGAGTCAGATCCTGCCTGTCTTGATTTCCACCACACTGACCCGGGCGAGAAGGACGACGCGCTTACGAAGCTCGTGACTGCCGGCTACGGGAAGGACCGACTGCGGGCGGAGTGTGAGAAATGTATTGTTCTCTGTGCGAACTGCCACCGGAAGCGCCATTTCGTGAATCCGCTGGCCAGATTCACCCAGAAGGACGACGCCTAACCGGCCGACTGCGCGGCGCTCGGCGGAGCACTACTCCGAAACACTCAAATCCTTCACTCGCATTCAACTAGTTGAAGCCCATCAGTGCAGGCAGTGGGCGATATGTCAGAGTTCCATAGGGTAGTGGCCAATCCTGAAGCCTTCTGGGGGCTTCGACCCAGGTTCGAATCCTGGTGGAACTACTCCTCTCGACTCCACCTCGCTAGCGGCGCGATCTCACGACATGCCTATCGCTACTTCTCCACGTCCAACAACGCCACCCGCTCCAGGACGACGTCCGCGAGCGTCCCCTCGACGGCAGCCAACTCCGCCTGGGTCACGTCGAAGAACGCTCGGACCGTCGGCTCGTCGTAGGCTCCGAGCATATCTGCCTCCTCGACGTGTTCCCGAAGCGCCGCGATCGCCTCCTCCTCGGCGGTCTCGTCGCCGGCTGCCGAATCGACCAGCACGACGACGCGGTTCTCCCCCTCAGTGACGCCCATCTCCAGCGCACGGTTAATCTGTCGGCGACCGGCGGCGTAGCAGAGTATCTCGACCGCCCGGTCGCGGGCGACGTTCTCGCCACGGGCGATGGCCCGGTCAGCGCGTTCGACCGCCCGCTGGAGGTGGGCTGCTGAGACGACGTAGTCGGCGTCGAACGCCTGCACCGTGGGTCCCGTCTCCTCCGCGATATCGTCGAGGGTGGCAAGAAGCGAGTCGAGGTCCTCCACCGTCAGGTGGCCGTCGAGCAGCCGCATGGTCAGTTGAAGTCCCCCAACGAGGCCTGGCCATCCGTCTCGTCGGCGTCGGCCTCCCGCACGGCCCGGCTGGTTTCGGCGTCGGCGCTGACCCCGTCCATCGAGGGGTCCTCGCGACCGACGTTCTCCAGGACGGTCTCGGCGGTTTTCTTCCCGCGGAGCGCGCTGAGGACGACCGATTTGTCCACCTCGCGCAGATCCGCGCGAGTCTCGATCCCCGCCTCGAAGAGCCGGCGGGCACGCTTGCGCCCGACACCCCGGACGCCCGCGAGGTCCAGAAGCTCCTCCCGGACGCCGTCCTCCACCCGTTTTTTCGCCTCGCGAACGGCGACGACGTTCGAGCGGTCGAGTTCGCCGGCCAGGCGCTCGGCGGCGTTGAGCAGCCACTCGGCGGTGTCGACCTTCCCGCGGATGTCGCCCGGTCCGATGCCGTAGCGCTCGGTCATGCGGTCCTCGTCGACCTCGCTCGCCCAGTCCTCCAGCATTCTGGCGGTTTTGAGCGCGGCCAGCCACTCCTCGAACGCCACGTCGTCGTACTCCGAGGGGGTGCGGCCGAGCAGTTCGGTCTCGCGCTCGAACAGCACCTCCTCGTACTCCTCGCGGTCACCGGACTTCAGATAGAGCTGGTACATGTCCGGCGTGCGGGAGACGAGGTGGTAGAGCCCGAGGGCGGAGATGTCGTCCGCCTCGTCTGTACTCTCGTCGCCGTCGGCAGCACTTTCCTCGTCGCTGTTTCTGTCCGACTCGTCCAGCAGTTCGTTACCGGTGACGAACCCACCAGATTCCTCGGCATCGCCCTCGAGCTGGCTCCGGGAACCGTACTCCCCGCCGCGGCTGGCGCCTTCCTCGGTGCCGCGCAGGCCGTCGATGATCTCGGCGGCGCTCATCGGGTCGAGATAGAGCCGGGAGACGGTGTGGCCGATCTCCGTGGCCGTGATCGAGTCGCCGTCGCGCTCGATGAACCCGTTCACTTCGAGATAGTCGAGCACCGTGTCCGTCACCGACTCCAGCTGGGCGTCGCCGGCGCTCTGGATGGCGTAGAGCGTGTTGTCGAGGAAGTTCAAGAGGTCATCTCGGCCGTTGGCGAAGCCGGAGGCCACCGTCGCGAGCAGATGCGTCCGGAGCGCGGGCTCGGCGGCCAGTTTCGAGCGCACGGGCTCGGGCTCGCCCCAGACGTAGCGCTCGAACAGCTCGTCCATCGTATCGTTGTTCGAGGCCAGTAACACCGCCTCACCGTAGGGATCCAGGCCGGGCCGGCCCGCTCGCCCCATCATCTGGTGGATCTCGAGCGTGTCGAGGGGTTTCATCCCGCCGAACTCCGGGTCGTAGCGGCGCCAGTCCCGGACGATGACTCTGCGTGAGGGGGTGTTGACGCCCGCGGCGAGCGTTGGCGTCGCAGCGATGACCTTGATGAGCCGGTCGCGGAAGGCGTCCTCGACGAGATTTCTGTGTGCGCTCGCCAGGCCAGCATGGTGGAATGCGGCGCCCTGCTGGACTGCGTCCGCCAGGTCGTCGCTGGTCGCCGTATCGGAGACGTCCCGGAGCGCCGTCGCGAGCTCCCGGAGTTCGCCGCGCTCATCGTCTCTCAGGTGGGATTTCGTCACCTCGCCGAGCCGCGAGGCCGCGGATTCGGCGTTTCGCCGTGAGTTGACGAAGACGAGGCTCGAGCCGCCCTCCTCCAGGGTGTCGTCGACGAGCGCGGGCGTCTGCTTCCCGCCGCTATCGACTGGGACCTCCCGCTGTGAGCCGTCGGCGAAGTTGATGGCGTTGCCGTAGTGGACGCCCGTCTTCAGTTCGATCGGGCGCCAGGTCGAGTCGACCAGTTCGGCGTCGAGCCAGTCGGCGATCTCGGGCGCATTCCCCACCGTCGCCGAGAGCGCGACCGTCTGGAGGTTCGGGTTGATGCGCCGGAGTTTGGCGAGCGTCACTTCGAGCGTCGGCCCGCGGTTCCGGTCGTCGACGAGGTGGACCTCGTCGCTCACGATACAGGAGAGGTCGTCGACCCACGGCGCGCCGTTCCGGACGAGCGAGTCGACCTTCTCGCTGGTCGCGACGACGATGTCCCGCGAGCCGAGCCACTCGCCGTCCGATTCGTAGTTGCCCGTCGAGACGCCGACCGTGACGCCGTACTCCGCCCAGCGCTCGAACTCGGCTTTCTTCTCGCTGGCGAGCGCGCGCAGGGGGACGATGTAGAGCGCGGTCCCACCACGCTGGACTGCAGAGAGCATCGCGAGTTCGGCGATGAGCGTCTTCCCCGAGGCGGTCGGCACGGCGGCGACGACGTTCTCGCCGTCGGTGACGCCCCGTTGGACCGCCTCTTCCTGTGGCGGGTAGAGCTCCTCGATCCCCTCTCCCTCGAGGTGCTCCGGGACGCCGGCAGGGAGTCCCGACAGCTCCGTCGGCTTCATTGGGAGTAGCTTGGCCGCTCTCGGATTTAAACTGCGGGTGTTGAGGCGACCGCGATGGCGAATCAGCGGCGGTGGGGCAGCCTGCGCCCGGCCACCTCAGGGCTGGCGCCGTTCGGTTTCGAGCACCGCCTCGGTGAGCACGTCGACGCCGATTCCGAGGCTCTCTTCGTCGACGTCGAACGTCTCCGTGTGGTGTCCCCCCGGGGAGTCGCTGCCGATACCGAGGTAGCAGGCGAGGCCGCCGGTCTCCTGCACTTCGCGCATGAGGAACGTGGCGTCCTCGCTGCCGTCAGGGCTATCGAAGTACTGGATATCGCCCACTCGCCCCGAGACGGTCGCCACGTCGTCGATGACCTGGGTCAGCGCCTCGTCGGAGGGCGCCGTCGGAAGGCTCCCGCCCCACCGGAGGTCGACCTCACAGCCGTGCAGCGCCGCGGAACTCTCGATTACTCGGGTGGCCCACTCCCGCATGTGGTCGTGGAGCTCCATCGACGCCCCCCGGACCTCGAAGTTCAGAGTTGCTTCTTCGGGGACGACGTTCGACGCCGACCCGCCACTGGCCGGGCCGACACCGACGCGGGTCGCCCCGTCGTGGTGTCTCGGAATCGCGTAGAGCTGCTGGATCGCCGTCGACATCGCCAGCAGCGCGTTCCGACCCGCTTCGGGCTTGCCGCCGGCGTGGGCCGCGACGCCGGTGAAATCCGCCCGTGCGCCCGAGACCGCCAGGAACTCCGAGATGCCGGGGACGACCGTCCCCGTGGGCTCGTCGAGGCCAACGTGGACCGCGTACAGGTAGTCCACGTCGTCGAGATGCCCGCCATTGGCCATCGGCTCGCCGCCGGCGCCCTTCTCCTCCCCCGGTTGGAAGAACACCTTCAGCGTCCCCGTGAACGCGGACTCCTTGATCGCGGCGAGGGTTCCGACCCCGAACGTCGCGTGTGCGTCGTGGCCGCAGGCGTGCATCATCCCCTCGACCGCCGAGCGGAACCCCTCCGCTGCGGGGAGATGGTCGGCAGCCGTGCTCTCTTCGCGCTCGAGCCCGTCGATGTCGGTCCGCAGCCCGATGGTCGGGCCGTCGCCCATTCGGAGGACGGCCACCGCGCCGGTGTAGCCCTCGCCCATCTGCTCGATGATGTCGGGGTCGGCACCGGCCGCCCGTGCTCGCGAGCGCCAGGTGTCGAGCTCCTCGGCGTCGGGAACCGACGTGCGCTCGCCCTCGAACCCGGCGTAGCTCTCCTCGCCGAGATAGAGGTCGTCGACGCCGATGCGCTGTAGCTCCTGGACGATGCGTGCAGTCGTGTAGAACTCACACCACGCGGGCTCCGGATGTCTGTGGAGGTCCCTGCGTAGCGTGAGAAGTTGCTCTGTCGTGCTCATAGGTTGTGGGTCGGAAACGCCTGCTGTCGGCCACCGGGGTGTCCCGTTTCCGGAACTCCGCCGCCCCGGACGGCGGCGACTCGTGGCCATCCCGCTGAACCTGCCCGGATCTGCTGTGGCTCAGATGCTGTCGCCATTCACGGCTTGTGCTCTCCGTCCGTGCTTGAATATACCGGTCGAATACTCCTTGTGGGGGTTCTGCTGACCTCGAAGGGCCGTGAGACACCAGCGTCTCACGTCACGGAGAGGGACGCCCCTGTCCTCAGCGTTCAGAGCCGCGTCGCAAGCGACGCACGGTCGACTTTCCCGCTACTGTTGCGCGGGAACTCGTCGACGAACGCCACCTCCCTGGGGTGTTTGAACGCCGCGAGTTCGCTGAGGACGTGGTCTTTAACGACCTGCTCGCTGAGCCCGGCGTCGCCGTCTCGCAGGACGAACGCCACCGGCTTCTCGCCCTTCCGTTCGTCGGGTTTGCCGACGACGACGGCATCGCGAACCCCCGAGAGCTCCTCGATTGTCGCCTCGATTTCCCGGGGAGACACGTTCTCACCCGCCGTGACGATGGTGGTGTCGACGCGGTCGAGGATGGAGACGAACCCCTCGTCCAGCCGCGCGTAATCCCCGGTGTGGAACCACTCACCTGCCCACTCTCCGTCGTGGGCGAGGTAGCCGGTCATCATCGCCTCGCCCCGAACGAGCAGTTCGCCTGGCTCTCCCGGTGGACACTCCTCGCCGGTCCCCCTGTCGACGATTTTCGCCTCGAACAGGCGGCCACCGAGGCCGCCGACGGTCGGGAGCCGCCGTTCGCTGTGACGGTTCTCCCAGAGCCCGCCGGCGAACGTCTCGGTCATTCCCCAGCCGTTGAGCACCGGACAGCCGAGGAGCTCCTCGGACCGGCGGATGAGCGATGCCGTCACGTCGGCGCCGCCGATGACGGCCGTGTGCATCGACGCGGTGTCGACATCTTGGGTCTCCGGGCCGCTGAGCCAGTCCCGATACATCGTCGGCACGCCCGAGAAGAGGGCCACGTCGTGCTCGGCAATCGCTGTACGGATACGTTCGGGCTCCCAGGACTCCTCCAGCAGGAGTTCGCCGCCCACCTTCAGCGTTGGCCCGAGAATCGTCCCCAGTCCAGTACAGTGATACAGCGGCATGGCGGCGAGGAACACGTCCCCCGGCCGCACCTCGTAGGAGACGGCCGCCGCGTCGCTGATTGCGATGAGATTCGCGTGGGTGTGAACCGCCCCTTTCGGCACACCCGTCGAACCGCTCGTGTGGAGGACAACAGCCTCGCGTTCTCCCATCGTCTCCGGAATCGTGTACGACGCGTCCGCGGCTGCGAGCGCCGCGGACCACTGGTTCGTCGCCTCGTCGACGCCGTCCCCGCCTCCGTCGTCGTTCCCCTCCTCGTCGTCATCCTCACCGAAGACGGCCAGTTCCTTCGTCTCAGCAGCGGCCGCGAGAACGGGTCCGGCGGCGTCGCTGACGACTGCCGCCGCCGGGTCGACCTGGTCCAGTAGCGCCCCGACTTCCCGCCGCCCGAACCGGGTATCCATGGGGACGACCACAGCCTGTCTCGCGAGGCTGCCCAACGTCGCCGTCACGAACTGGTACGTGTTGGGGAGCATGACCAACACCGCGTCACCCGGCTCGACCCCGGCTGTCGTGAGTACGTTCGCCGCCGCGCGAACGTCGTCGAGCAGTTCGGCGTACGTCCACCGCTTTTCGCCCTCCCGGACGGCGACCTGGTCGGGGAATGCACGCTCGGTCGCCTCCACGAAATCAAGGTAGTTCATCTGTGTGACCGCGTCTCACGCGACTGTGGGAAACAACGTGTGAACGGAGCGAAAAGCGTTCTGGTCACGGAAATCCGGAGACGCCTCGGAGCCGACACTGGCCGGCGGAAGCTATAACCTACGTGTATGGCAATGGGCGCGCATGCACCTGACGGACGAACAGCGACTCATCCAGCGCCACGTCCGGGAGTTCGCTCAGGCGGAGATCGAACCGGTCGCCGTCGAGCACGAGCAGGCGGGGCGCTACCCCCGCGACCTGATCGAGATGGCGGCCGAGGCGGATCTGCTTGCGCCCCGTCTCGACGAATCCGTCGGCGGGGCCGGGCTGGGGGTCGTCTCGTCACTGCTGCTCAACGAGGAGTTCCATCGCGCCGACCCCGGTATCGGTGAGTCGGTGACCGCCGTGACGTTCGGCTGTGAGCCGATCATCGAGTACGGCACCCCGGACCTGGTCGAGGAGTGGGTCCGCCCCGCCTGCCGTGGGGAGGTGGTTTCGAGCGTGGCAATGACCGAACCGGGGGCCGGCTCCGACTTCGCGGCGATCGAGACCTCGGCGGAGCGAGACGGCGACGAGTACGTCCTGAACGGCGACAAGGTGTTCATCAGCAACGGGAGCGTCGCGGACGTGAGTCTCGTCTACGCCCGGACGAGTTCTCCTGAGGAGCCACATCGGGGGCTCTCGTCGTTCGTCGTCCCGGCGGACGCCGATGGGGTCGAGCAGACGCCGATGGAGGGGTATATGGGTCCCGGGGCGACCGATATCGGGCAGGTGTACCTCTCGGACGTGCGCGTCCCGGTCGAGAATCGGCTCGGCGATGAGGGCGACGGCTTCTACCAGGCGATGACGTTCCTCGACGAGGCGCGGCTCGACGTCGCGGCCGCGTGCGTCGGCGCTGCACGCGGCGCGCTGGACCTCGTGGGCGAGTACGTCACGGAGCGCGAGGCGTTCGGCGGCCCCATCGCGGAGAAACAGGCGGTTCGACACCGAATCGCGGACCTGGAAACTCGTCTCGGTGGAGCCCGCTCACTCGTCTACGAGGTGGCCCGCGACCTCGAGCGGGAGGGCGAGGTCGACGCGGCGCGCTCCGCGCAGGCGAAACTCCTTGCAACGACGCTGCTGGAGGACGTGGCGAGCGAGGCTGTCCAGCTCCACGGCGGCTACGGCCTCTTCGACGAGTACCGCGTCGAGACGTTCTTCCGGTTCTCCAAGGTCCCGCAGATCTACGAGGGGACCAACGAGATCATGCGGACGGTCGTCGCCGACGGGATGCTGTGAGGAGTTCGCGGCCCTGCTGTTTGGCGAACCGTCGCGAAACCGGGGCGCCCCGCTCGGCAGGTTATTTCAGATAGACCCCGTCCTCGGTGATCTTCTCGACCTGGCCGGGCATCACCGCGAGCTTCCCGTCACCGGAGGAGACGAGCCCCATCGAGAGCTTGCTGAAGTCCGCGTCCTCGTCCCGGTCGACGGTGTAGGCGTTGTTCGAAACGCCGGTGACGACGCCGACGATCATCGTCTCCGGGGAGAGCACCGGCTTGCCGACGTGGTCCTCGCTGACCTCGATATCCGGCAGCTCCACGTCCGCGTCCTGGCTGGGCGAATCGTCAGGCATACTCGTGTTCTGGTGGTGGACGCGAAAAAGCGTCTCGTCTCGGCGCGCACGGGAGCAGTCTCGCCGTCGGCGCTGCCCCGTCTCAGCGGTCGACCAGTTCGTACGGGTCGGCGTCGTCGGGCAGGGGCGACTCGTACTCGGTGTCGCCCGTGCGCTCCTCGAACTCCGCGTTCGCCGCCGCGAGCAGGTCCTCGTCGGTCAGCAGGTCGTAGAGCGAGCCGGCGATGGTTTTGGCAGCGAACTCCATCCCCGCGGTACCCAGCTCCTTCCCCGCGGCGACGGCCTGCCAGGAGTGTGCCGGCGTTCCGGCGGGCCACGTCGCCGCGCTGAACCGTCCCAGCGGCACGTTCCAGGAGACGTCACCGGAGTCCGTCGAGTACGAGCCCGTCTGGCCCTCGTCGGGTGCATCGATGGGTTTCGTGAACATCGCCGACTCCGCGGCCTCCTCCTGGTGCTCCGACGGGACCCGGGCGTAGGAGGGGTCGTCGAGCGTCGCCTTCAGTTCGGTGGCGAACTGCTCCTGCTCGTCGGTGAGGGGGAACTCCGCCTCGGCCATGTTCTCGCGGATTGCGTCGCCGAGTGCGTGGTTCGGAAGCACGCCGTACATGCCGGAGGTTTTGGTGGCGTCCAGCTCCGTGCCGGACATCAGCGCCGCACCCTCCGCGGCGTCGGTCACCCGCTCGGAGATGCGCTCGACCTCGTCACGGCTGGGTGCGCGGACCAGACATTCCATCTCGGCCTCACCGGGGACGACGTTGGCGGCCTGGCCACCGTCGGTGACGACGTAGTGGATTCGAGCCGACTCGGGGACGTGTTCGCGCAGGTACTCGATTCCAGTGCTGAGCAGCTGGACGCCGTCGAGCGCGCTCCGACCTGACTCCGGGGAGGCGGCGGCGTGGGCCGTCTCGCCCGTGAATGCAAAAGAGAAAGAGTCGACTGCGAGACAGGAGCCCTTCCCCGGGGCGTTGTTCCAGCCCGGGTGCCACGAGACGAGCGCATCCACGTCGTCGAAGGCGCCCTCGCGGACCATGTACACTTTCCCGCCGCCGGCCTCCTCCGCTGGCGTGCCGAAGTAGACGACCGTTCCGTCGACGTCACCGCGCTCGATGGCCCGCTTGGTAGCGACAGCGCCGCCGAGGCTCGCGACGCCGAACAGGTTGTGACCGCAGCCGTGGCCTGCCGCGCCCTCCTCGACCGGTTCGCGCTCGGCTGTGGCCGCCTGGCTCATCCCCGGCAGCGCGTCGAACTCGCCCATGGTTCCGACGACGGGGTCGTCGTCACCGTAGCGCGCGACGAACGCAGTGTCGAGTCCGGCGACCCCGGTCTCCACCTCGAACCCTTCCTCACGGAGCGCGTCCTGCAGTTTCTCGGCTGAGTCGTACTCCTGGAACGCGAGCTCCGGGTTCGCCCAGATCGACTGGGAGAGATCGGTCAGCCAGCCCCGTTCGGTCTCCACGATGTCGAACAGCTCTGATTTGTTCACAGGAGGGGGTGCTACGCCGGGAGAATAAGCGTTCCTCCACCGGGGAACGCGGCCTGGAGTCCCAGCGGCCGCCGGGGGGCCGAGCGCAACCAGTTCATGGCTGACACCCGTGGCTGCGCTCCGGCCCAGCGGGGATCTGACCAGTTACTCCTCGTCGCCAAGTTCGATGCGGATGTAGTCGTTCGTGACCTCGACCACCTGTTCGGGCAGTATCGAGAGCGTGTCCGTCTCCGGGGCGGCCGCTGCCTCCATCCGGGACTCGACGCCGGTTTTCGGCTCCAGCCGTCCTTCGCCGTCCTCGATGCCGGCGAGACGCCCGAGTCGCTCGCCGCGTGCGTCGACAACGGCCATTCCCTCGTGTTCCGGTGTGAAATGACGCATACAAACAGCTAACTCCGCTGTAGGGAAAAGGCTACTCGCAACTCCCACTTCGTTAGATATCGTCGACGAGCCCGCCCAGCTCCTCGACGGGGATGATCTCCATCGTCTGGGTGTCGAGTCCGTAGCGCTCGATGGAGACGGAGGTTTGGAACGCGCCGTCACGGCCCTCGGCCTCGAAGACGATGAGGTAGTCGTGCTTGCCCAGAATCGCGTAGGCGTCGAGGAGTTCGCCGCCGAGCGCTTCGATATCGCCCGTCAGATCGCTCCAGATGGTTGCGAGGTCCTGGATGTTCTGGACCGTTTCGTCAGTGACGTCGACCAAGGCCATATACGTGCCCATACCTCCACTGTTTCAGGTTCCAAGCAAAGGCTTTCCGGCCAGCACATCGCTGGACCTGATTCGACTGGCTAGCCGGGGTCGGCTTCGAGGCTCCGCTGGAGGAACGAGTCGGGGAGCGCCTCCATCTCACCGACCTGCACGTGCCAGAGGTTGGCGTAGAGCCCGTCGACATCGATGAGCGCCGAGTGATCGCCACGCTCGACGATCTCGCCGTCGTCCATCACGAGGATGGTATCGGCGTCCCGCACCGTCGAGAGCCGGTGGGCGATGGCGAACACCGTTCGGTCCTCTGTCAGCGCGTCGAGACTCTCCTGGATCACCGCCTCCGTCTCGTTGTCGACGTGGCTGGTCGCCTCGTCGAGTACGAGTACGTCCGGATCACGCAACAGCGTGCGCGCGAGTGCGATTCGCTGGCGCTGGCCGCCCGAGAGCTTCACGCCGCGTTCGCCGACCATCGTGTCGTAGCCGTCCTCCAGGTCGGTGACGAACTCGTGGGCCCCCGCGGTTCGGGCAGCCTCCCGCATCTCGTCGTCCTCGACCTCCGGGATGCCGTAGGCGATGTTCTCGGCGACGGTGCCGTAGAACAGATACGGCTCCTGGCTCACGTAGCCCACAGCCTCCCGGAGGCTCGTGAGGTCGAGTTCCCGGATATCGTGTCCGTCGAGACGAACCGTTCCGCTGTCCGGGTCGTAGAACCGCAGCAGCAGCTTCATCGTCGTCGATTTCCCGGCCCCCGTCGGCCCGACGAGGCCGACGTAGTCGCCGGGGTCGGCTTCGAAGGAGATGGACTCGAGCACCTGCTCGGCCGGCTCACCCGACTCGTCCTTGTAGGCGAAGCTCAGGTCGTCGAACTCGACGTGGCCCGTCACCGATGCGAGTTTCGTGCCGCCCGGGGCCTGCGTCACCCGTGGTTCGTCGTCGAGCAGGCCAACGATGCGCTCGGCTGCGGCCTCGGCGTACTGATAGCCGTTGATGATCTGGCCCATCTGGCGCATCGGATAGACGAAGCGCCGCGAGTAGTTCAGGAAGAGCACGAGCGTCCCGGCGGTCAGCGTCTCCCCGCCCGCCGCGAAGAAGGGGTGGGGCGGGCTGCCGGTGACGACCCACCACCCGCCGACAAGGAACACCGAGACGTAGGCCGCGGCCGTCGTCGCCTGCAGGCTGGGGAAGAACTTCACCCGGGTGGTGATGGCGTCCCACTGCGCGTCGAGATAGTTCTGCGAGGAGTCCTCGACCCGGTCGGTCTCGAAGTGCTCGGTGCTGAACGCCTTCACCGTCTCGATACCGCCGATGTTGTTCTCCAGCCGGCTGTTGAGCTGCCCGACGGTGCTGCGGACCTCCTGGTACTTCGGGTGGATGGTCTCGACGAACCAGTAGCTCAGATAGCCGAGCGCCGGGATGGCGGCCACGGGGATGAGCGCGAGCCGCCAGTTCAGCAGCAACATCACGAGGCCCATCCCCCCGACGCGGACGACGATGGTGATGAGGCTTTTCAGGTTGTTCGTCAGGAACCCCTCGAGCTGGTTGACGTCGT